>JANNAJ010000550.1:0-4016 GCA_031384285.1 Verrucomicrobiota bacterium | reverse complement strand
ATCCAAAGATCCGCTGGCTTCGGTCCATGCGCTTCGGGTGTTGGAAAGTTGGATCCGCACACAACAAGCGGATTTCATGCCGATGCTCGACGTGATCGGCACGACCAATAGCGTCGTCCGGACGGAAGCCATCCGCGTCGCTGGGACGGCCGGTATCATCAATGCCTTGCCAGTGCTGCGGACCCTTTCCACCAACGCTTCACCCGCGCTTCGTTTCAACGCTGCGATGGCGCTTGCCCGTCTCGCCAAACTCAGTGGTCTCCGCATGTTCTACGACGGTTCAGCGATGGCATCGAACCATCTTGTCCTCGAACGGGCGCGCCGCGCCGCTGGTTTGGCAACGCCGCCGCCTCAGCCGACCGCGGTCGACGCCTTTGCGATTCTGTCCGCGAATCTCACCGACGATCCCTTCATCGAACACGCGGCGGTCCGGATCCTCACGACCTCAGGGGACACCAACCGTCTCGCGGCTGCGGCCACGGCTTCTGATTTCCGGACACGCCGCGGAGCTCTCCTCGCGCTTCGGCGTCTCACCAACTCCACGGTCACCAACTTCCTCTCCGACCCCGACCCGCGCCTTGTGGTCGCCGCGGGACGCGCCATCCACGACGTGCCCATCGTCGAGGGCTTCCCGGCGCTGGCAGCGTTCATCTTGCGCGTCGATTGCCCGACGAACCTGATGTCCCGGGTGATCGACGCCTGTGCCCGTCTCGGCACGCCCCAGCACGCGCAACAGCTCGCCGGCTTCGCCAAGCGCCGCGACGTGCCCGACGCCGCGCGGGCCCTCGCGCTGCGCACCTTGGCCGAGTGGGGCTCGCCGCCGCCGCTCGACCGCGTCAACGGCTTGTGGCGGCCCATGGTGTCCGGAGCGCGGGCGGCCCGCCCGCGCGGATCCGACGATGCGAGCCCCGCTGCCGACCGGGCGGACGGGCCATCCACGCTCCCGGCCGACCTCGGCCGTTCCGCGTCGTTCGAGGATGGCGTCGTCGTGAAACGCAACGATGCGCCGGCGAAGCGTGCTTTCCTCCGTGTCGCCGGCGAGATCATGGATCCGTCCACGCCGGACGAGATCGGCGTGGTGGTGGGCGGCGCTCCGGCGTCGGCCACCGTCCAGGTCGCCGTGGTCGATGCCGCGGTGGGATTGCGCACCAAGGAAGCCTCCACCCCTCTGTTCGCCTTGTACACGCGCCCCGGCACGCCGCCGGAGGTGCGCCAAGCAATCGTCCCCGCGCTCGCCAAGCTCAAGGTGGCGCAGGCCGGCGAAGCCGTGAAGATCGCGCTCGCCGATGCCGATCCGAAGCTGCGTTCCGCCGCGCTGCCGCATCTCGACCGGCTCGAGGGCGAGGATTCGGTGGGGTTGTTGGCCGGGCTCGTGGCCGCCGAAGTGACAAGGCGGAAGCAACCTCCCGCTGATCCGCCTGCTCAGGTCGGCGGCTACGCTCTCGCCCAAGCCGCGCTTGCAGCGTTGGCGAAACTTCCTGGGACCCAAGCCGACGAGGCCTCGCGCGGGTTCTTGGCTTCGCTCGAGGCCGGTCGGCTCCCGCCTGAATTGGCGCTCGATGTGCGAGAAGCCGCACGGGCGAGGACCAGTGCGCCGTCGGCGGCCGCGGCGGCCGCGGCCAAGTCCGCCGTGCTCCGCGACACCTTGGTCGGCGGGGATGCGTCGCGGGGACGCGGGATCTTCTTCGGGAACCAGACCGTCCAGTGCTCGCGCTGCCATCGGGTCGGCGTGGACGGCGGCACGGTCGGTCCGAAGCTCGACGGCATCGGCAAGCGCCAAACGCGCGCCTACCTGCTGGAGAGCATCGTCCAGCCGGGCGCGAAACTGGCCGATGGATTCGAGACCGTGGTCCTGACCCTGCGCGACGGACGGACCATCGCCGGGACGCTCAAGCGGGAATCCAGCAGCACGTTGGAGGTCGAGGTCCTGGACGACACCGGGACGCCGGCGGTCTCCCGCGTCGCCCGCGCCGACGTGGCCCAACGCGAACGCGGCCCGAGCGCGATGCCGGAAGGCTTGGCCGATCTGCTCACGCCGTTCGAGATCCGCGACCTCGTCGAGTATCTTGCCTCGCTCAAGTGACGCGGGAGCGCCGTTCGCGGAGGTCCCGTCTCACTCCGTGGTCGCGACGGTGACCTTGCGGGCCCGGGCCAACGTCTCCAGCTCGGGTTGGTCGAGCAGCAGCGTGCGGCCCGGTTCCACCGCGAGCACGCGGATGCCGTTGGCGGCGCAGACCTCGATGGTCCTCGGTCCGATGCAAGGGATGTCGAAGCGCAGGTCGTGGCCGGGCTTGGCTACCTTTACCGCGACCGCGCCGCCATCCTTGCCGGCGAGCTTTCCGCCGCGTTCGAGGCAGGCATCGGTGCCCTCGAACCCTTCCACGGCGAGCACCGTCCCGTTCTTCACGACCACGCTCTGGCCGATCTCCAGGCGCGAGACCTCCTTGGCGATGCGATGGCCGAAGGCGATGTCGGCGCGGCGGGCCGCGTCCAACGACGGGCCGCTCGCGTAACCGGCGGCCGGCATCCACGGCCCGAGCCAGCGCAGCGGTTCGATGAGCTCGACGCCGTCCTTCTTGAGCTCGTCGCCGATGGCACCGAAGACGGTGTGGGCGTTCTTCTCCTTGAGCCGGAAGAGCAGCGCCATCGCCCGCAGGTCGGGGCGGACGTCGAAGAGGTTCTTCGGCGCGATCTGCCCGAGCATCACGCACTGCGCCACGCCGCGGTCGGTGAAGGCGGAGATGAGCTTCCCGAGCTGTCCGACACGGAGCCAGACGATGTCGTCGACCAGCGAGGCCAGCGCCGGATCGGTCTCGCCCTCGAACGCGACGGCGACGATGCGGCGTCCGTCGCGGCGGGCTTCACGCGCGAAGAGCAGCGGCAACGACTTGGAACCGGCGATCAGGCCGAGCGGCGGGGCGATATCGGGCATGGGAACGGATCGGCGCGACGCGTCGCGCGGATCGGCGCGTGTTCTAGCCGAGAGACCTAGAGGACAGGAAGGACCGTGTTCGCCGGGCCCGGAACCGCCCCATTTCCGCGGTCCCCGATCGCTCCTCACTTCACGAACAGCAGGATCGCCGCGCCCACCGCGATCCGGTACCAGCCGAACGGGGTGAACGTGTGGCCGCGTACGTAGCCCAGCAGCCATCGCACCACGACGAACGCCGTCACCGCCGCCACCGCTGTGGCGAGCAGGATGAGCGACCAAGGCTCGTGCGGGGTCTTGTCCTTCAGCGCGTCGAGCGTCTCCTTCGCGCCGGCCGCGAGCAGCGTCGGGATCCCCAACAGGAACGAGAACTCGACGGCCGCCGGACGCGCCAAGCCCAGCAGCAGCGCGACCAGGATGGTCGTGCCCGAGCGCGACGAACCCGGGAAGGCCACCGCGATCAGCTGCGCCGCTCCGATCGCGAGCGCGATGGTCCACGAGACGTCCACCATCGTCCTGCGTCCGCGCAGCCATCGTTCGGCACCGACGAACGCCACACCGCCGATGAGCGTCGCCCACGCGATGGGCGCGGGGTCCTTCGGCAGCTTGAGCCCGGCCTTCTTCAACGCGAGGCCACCGATCGCGGTGATCACGAACGCCGCGGCGAGCTTGAGCAGGTAGTCCCGGTTTTCCGGGCGGCTCCAGCCGAGCACCAGGTCCTTCGCCCTGCCGGCAAAGACGGCGAGCACCGCGAGCACGGCGCCGGTCTGGATGACCACGTTGAAGAGCTCGGAGCGGTGGCCGAGCCAATGTTCCGCGAGCAGCAGGTGGCCGGTCGACGAGACCGGCAAGAACTCGGTGATGCCCTCGATGAGCCCCAGCAGAACGACGGAGATCCAATCAGCCATGCGGCGGATGAACCGTGAAACCGGCCCGCCATCGCAAGGTGAAAGACTGGAAACCCACGCGCCAGCCGGCGAAAGGGCCGGCCCGTCCGTCCGTCAGAAGGTCGGACCGAGGATCCACGGCGCGAACTCCTCGTCGCCGATCCCTTGCGCCTCGCTCTTGGTCCGCTCGCCGCTCGCCA
>JANNAJ010000516.1:0-6029 GCA_031384285.1 Verrucomicrobiota bacterium | reverse complement strand
CGTGGAGACCTGGCGGGCGACCATGGCGACGCTCGACGCGGACCATGCGACCTTGAAGCTGCCCCGGCGGCAACCGGCGGCCGTGGCGTGGCGGCCGGTGATGCGCTGGGCGCTCGCCGCGTCGGTCGTGCTTTCCGCCGGGTTCCTGGCCGGTCGCTCGACCGGTCCGAGCCGCGACGATGTGAAGCGCGAGGTCGCCGCGGCCCGCGAGCAGATCTCCGCCGAGCTGACCAAGCGCCACGAGACCGATCTCCAGGCCTTGGGCACCGCGACGTTGACCGCGGCGGCCGCGGAGAACCGCCAGTTCTTCGCCGATTTCACCCGCCAGCTCAACCAGGCCCGCAGCGAGGAACGCCGCGATTTTCTCGGCGCGCTCCAGTCCTACGAGGACCGCCGCGTGATGGATTACGCCGAGCTCCGTGACGGACTGAAGCTTCTCGCGCGCAAGACCGGCACCGGGTTCCGCCAGACCGAGGACCAGCTGACCCTGCTCGCCAACTATCTGCCTGCCGATGGCGCGGCCCCCTCTTCATCGAACCTGAAGGACACACCACAGCCAGCGAACCACGAAAAGATCCCATGAAACCATCCCTAGCCCCGCAGATCCTGCGCCGCTCTGCCCTGTTGCTGGCATTGGCGCTCACCTCCGCTCCGTTGTTTGCCCGACAGGAAGGGGCGCCGCCCAAGAAATCGCCGGTATTGCCCGCAGCTCCGTCCGGGCCGCGCGAACGGCCCGAGCGTCCCGAGCGGCCGGAGAAACCCGAGCGACCGGAACTTCCAGAACCGCCCGAGCCGCCCGAGCCGCCCGAGCCGAATGAGGCAATCGCGGCCGGGGGCGACGTCGGGGCGCGGATCCACGCCGATATCGCTCGTGCCCAATCCGACATGGCCCGTGCCGCCCGCCAGATGAAACGCCGCGTGGAGGAGGTCCACGTCAGCTTCTCCGGTGCACAGAGCGACCGCCAGCTCGTGCTGCCTTCGGACGACGCCTCCTCCGAGAGCGTCACCGCGCTCCGCGAAGAACTGGCCATCATGGCCCGGCTCTTCGCCAAGGCGGCCGATCCGGAGAACGGGAAGCGCAACGCGTTCCGCGTCGATCTGTGGCAGTTCGGGCTTGGGAAGGGCCGGGACCTCGACGCACTGTATCTCGATGGCTACGGCGCGGTCTTCCTGCTCGCCGTCGATTTCCCGCTCGTCGATGCGCCCAAGGCCGTGGAGAAGAAGGATGCCGCCAAGGCGGACAAGGACGCCGCATGGGAACAGGCCCGCCGCGAATTGACCGGAAAGGGCGGCGACTTGTCCGATGACCTCGAGCGCGACGAGGACCCCGAACCGGCGAAGTTCGACGCCGAGAAGGTCTTGGGCCTCCGCAAACGCCTCGCCGAGACCTTCCGCCATGCGACGAATCTCAAGTCGGTCAAGGCCGGCGAACAGATCGTCGTGCAGGTCGTGGGCAAGGCCTCGCGCCATACCTCCGGCAACCTGCCTCCGAGGATGGATCCGCTGCTCGCCCGACGCTACGGCTTGCACCCCGATGCCCCGACGTCTCCGACCGACGGTCCGACCACCGCGACGCTCACGCTCCGCGCCAAGAGATCCGACGTGGACGCCTTCGCCGCCGGCCGGCTGAGCGCCGAGGAGTTCGGGAAGAAGCTTACCGGATCGACCCGCGAGGAGAACGCTCCGGCGAAACCGTCCAAGAAGAAGCGCGACGCCTTCTGATCGGCCTCGCCGCGCAGGGTCCCCGGTCCGCTGGACGGTCCGGGGACCTTCCATTTCCGACGGGCGCACGTTGGTGCGCGTCGGCCCACGGTCAGCGCGCGGCCGCCTTGGGCGACACCTCGAGGATTCGGCCCGGCAGCCAGCCCATCTGGCTCTTGAAGTCGGTCGGCCGGGTGTATTCCAGCACGTAAATCTTTTTCCCGGCCACGTGGACGTCGATCGGACGCCCGAGCGGCGCCAAGAAGGTCGTCGTCCGCGCCGTCCAACCGCCGTCCGTGCCGCGGTCCACCCTCACGCTCAGCACGTCGAACCCGGTGTCCGCGCCGCCGACGCCCGGGATGAGGTTGCCGAAGCGCCCGACGAGGAACCCGTTCCTCGCCCCTTGCGGCCAATCGTCGCCGAGCCAGGCGATGCCCGCCGGCGAGCTGTGCGGCGTGAACGTGCCAGTCGGCTTCCCGTCGAGCAGCGCGGCCGGCCCGAGGTTCATCACCGGCAGCACGAACTTCTGTCCCGCCGGGGCGTCCGGAGTGTGCGGATACCACTTCTTGCCGGCCGGCACGTCGGTCAGCTGGTACGGGAAGCCGTGGTGCTCCGGCGCCTCGCCCGGCTTCGGCGGCGTGATGAAATCCATCTCTTCGCCGGCGTGCGCGTCGGGGCCGTTCGCGATCGTGAACAGATTGCCCGTTGCATCCCAGCCGAAGCTGTACGCGTTGCGGATGCCGCGGGCGACGACCTCCAGCACCGGCGTGGCGGCCTTCGGGTCGAAGCGCCACAGCGACGCGGTGATGTCGGTCTCGCCCATCTTGCCGAGGTTCGGCGCGTCGCCGGTCTCGCCGCCGTCCGTGCGCGATCCGCTGCTCAGGTAGAGCAGGCCGTCCGGACCGAAGCGCAAGTCGGACACGCCGTGGTTGTAGGGCCCGATCCCGTAGGGATAGCTTGTGCGGAACCACGGCTTGGGCGCGACCGGATCGCCGTCCGCGTCCGCGGCGCTGGTGCGGTAGATGCCGACCTCGTTGGTCACCAGCGGACGGCTGTCGACGCGCTGGTTGAAGCTGATCCACAACCGCCGCTGGGCGTCGAGCGCAAGGCCCAGCGTCGAGAACTCGCCGGCCCGGAGTCCGACAAAGTCGGCCGGCCAGACGATCTGCTTGAACTTCTTCGTCACCATGTCGAGCCGCCACACCGCTCCGCCCTGGCCGAGCACGTACAGTTTGCCGCCCTTGCCGTCGCTCGCGATCCGCGTCGCGAAGTCCGGCAGGCGCGCGAGCTCCTTCAGCTCAAATCCTTCCGGCGCCGACGGCAGCGGACGGAAATCGCTGGCCTTCTTCAACGCCTCGTAGGTCTTGAACTCCGTCGTGGCGCGGATACGGGCCACCTCGTCCGCGACGACCGGAGCGGCCGTGTTGCCCCACGAGTTCATCGCGAAGGTGAGCACGTCCGCGACCTGGGTGTCGGTCAGGACGGCGGCCGGCATCTGGCCGTGGTAGGCGCGGCCGTTGACGGTGATGGGATCCTTGAAGCCGGCCACCACTGCGCGGATGGCGCCGTCCCGGTTCGCCGCGAGCCAATCGGAACCGGCGAGCGGCGGATACGTGCCCGGCGTGCCGCGCCCGGTGACCTGATGGCACATCGAGCAGTTGGCCGCGTAGAGGATCTTGCCGCGCCCCAAGGACGCCGCGAGCCCGGGCGCCGGATCGGCCGCGAACACCACCGCCGTCGCGGTCATCGCCGAGGCCCAAGCCACAACAGCAAAACTTCCCGGTAAACGCATGGCGCGGACGGTATGAACCCGATGCGCCAAGTCAACGCGCGCAACAACGCGGCCGCGGTCAGGAGGGCGGACTTTCCAGTCCGCCCGGTCCTACCGATGGCCCGTTGCTGGCGATCACTCACGGGTCCTTCCCGGTGCACCGCGGCGAAACTGCACGTCGAATGCCCCGCCCGGACGTGGGCGCCGCTCCCGATCACCCCGCGCGCCGCTCGCGGGTTGCCAACGGTCCGACCCGCTCCCATCCTCGCGGGCGATGAACCCACATGATTTCTACGTCGAACGCGTGGTGGACCTGCTCGATCCCGCTGCCAACCGCATCCTGGACATGTCCGTGGACGAGGCCCGCGCCCGGGTGCTCAGCGGCGACGCGGGGAAGGTCGCCGAGATCGACGGCTCGTTCGCGCTGCTCGCCCGCGACGGCAAGACCATCCGCATGGCCCGCTCGCTCGACCGGCCGATGCGCTACTTCCTCGCCAAGCGCGCCGAAGGCCCCGCCCTCATCGTCGCCGACCGCATGGACGCCCTGTACGCGCAGCTCCAGAAGGAGGGCCTCGCCGACCAGTTCCATCCCAGCTACACGCGCATGGTGCCGGCGCATTACGTCGTCGAGATCCAACTCATCGGCTGTCCTGATCCCGACCCGACCTACACGCGCTTTTTCCCGCCGGAGCGCGATTCCCTTCCTCCCGATCTCGACGAGATCGGCCGCCGCTACGTAGGCGCATTGGTGGACGAGATCGCCAAGCTGTTGCGCCGTGTGGACACCGACGCCCAACGTGCTGTCGGCGTCTCGCCGGCAGTCGGCGGCCTCAAACCCGCCGGCAAGATGCCGGCAGCACTTTCGCCCATCGGCGTCGCCTTCTCCGGCGGCGTGGACAGCGGCGTGGTGTTCCTCGCGACGTATTTCACGATGCGCCGGCTCGGCCTGAATCCCGCCCGGCTGAAGGCCTTCACGCTGAGCTTCGGCGACGGCCCGGATCTGGCGCAGGCGCGGGAATTCCTCGAACGCCTCGGCCTCGGCCTGTTCCTGGAGGAGATCCACGCCGACCCGACGGAACTCGACCATTCCGAGGCCCTACGCGTGTTGGAGGACTACAAGCCGCTCGACGTCGAGTGCGGCACGATGGCGCTCGCCTTGTGCCGCGGCATCCGGCGGCGCTATCCGGATTGGCGCGTGCTCCTCGACGGCGACGGCGGCGACGAGAACCTCAAGGACTATCCCATCGAGGAGAACCCGGAGCTGACCATCCGCTCGGTCGTCCACAACCTCATGCTCTACCACGAGGGCTGGGGCGTCGGCCGCATCAAGCACTCGCTGACCTACAGCGGCGGCTTGAGCCGCGGCTACGTGCGCACCTACGCGCCGGCGCGGAAGTTCGGCTTCGAGGGCCTCAGCCCGCTGATGAGCCGCGGCGTGATGGCGGTGAGCGAGGGCATCCCCTTCATCGGCCTGACCAACTACGACGTGCCGACGCTCTACTCGCTCAAGGGCGAGGTCGTTCGCCGCGGCGTGAAGGCGCTTTTCGGCGTGGACATGCCCGTGTTCGAGAAGCGCCGCTTCCAGCACGGCGCGACGAGCAAGGAGACGCTGCGCGCGAAGCTGCCCGCGCAGGAAGCGGTGTATCGGCGGCAATTCCTGGCGATGTATCAGTGAGCCGACCAGCAGAAAAGCGACCTTCGACAATATGCCGTTCACTCTCGAAGAACTTCTGCCAAACGACCAGCAACTGCGCACGGTGCAGATGCACGAGCCGCTCACGCACGCCATCGACGTGATGCACCAGCACGGCTACAGCCAGCTCCCCGTGGTCGAGGCAGACGGCAAGACTTCGCGCGGGCAGGTCGTGACGTTCGAGGGTATCGTGCATACCCTGCAATCCTTCAAGACGCAGCCGGAGATGTTCCAGGTGAAGGATGTGGCCCGCCGTGTCCGCACCTACGCCCCCGACGCTGACCTGCTGGCGACGCTCGACGACATCCAACGCGAAAACTTCGCCCTAATCGTGGACGAGGCGTATGCGCTGACGGGCATCGTTACGACTGCTGACACGACGGTATTCTTTCGTGAATACGCGCAGGATTTGATGCAAATCGAGGGCATCGAATCGCGGATGAAGGAAGCCATCACAGCGCTCTTCGCCGGCGATGACGCCGGGCTTGAGACGACCATTGCCAAAGTGACGGACCGAGCGGCGGACATCCGACGCAAACTACGCCCAGCCATCCTCGGCTATCTCGAAAAAGCTGGTCTTACCGCACCCGCAGCAGGAACGGATATTGAGGCGGTTGCCGAAGCCGAGAAGCGGCTCGCGTTGCCCAAACCAGGCAAGGCTTTCGACCAACTCACGATGGATGAAATCATCAAGGTGCTGCTTGACCATCCGAACGCTCCGAAGCTGAACAAGGCCAGTGGCGTGACCGAACTGCGGGGCCTATTGGAGCGGGTGCGCGACGTGCGCAACGATCTGGCGCATTTCCGTGGGGAACTGAGTGGAGAGAAACGGCGGCTCATCGTCGTGGCGTCGGAGTGGCTGGA
>JANNAJ010000506.1:0-6106 GCA_031384285.1 Verrucomicrobiota bacterium | reverse complement strand
ACGGTGGCCGGTCCGCGGACCACGACCATGCACCACGCGCTGAACGCCTGGAGGTTCTACTTCTTCCGGCACGGTCCGGTGGCGGCCACGCGGAGGCTCTTCCGGTTCCTCGGTGAGTCGGCCCGACGTCCCGATGGCGGCGATATCCTCCGCGTCGTGGCGGAGAAGGTCGGTTGAGCACCGGCCTCCGGCGGAGAGTTTCCCGGCTTCCTGTCCTCTCGATCGGTCTCCGACGGGTCGCCGGAAATTTCCTGCCATCGGCCGGCGATCGGTCCACGCTCGTCTCCGTGAGAATCCTGCTGCTGCTGCTCTGCCTCACCATCCTTTCGCCCGCCTTCGCCGCCGATTGGCGACTGTTGTTCGACGGCAAGTCCCTGGCCGGTTGGACCCCGACGCAGTTCGCCGGCGCCGGCGACATCGAGGTGGTCGACGGAGCGCTGGTGCTCAACCAGGGGCAGCTCACCGGCGTGAGCTACACCAACGCGACGCCGACCGTGGACTACGAGGTCGAGCTCGAGGCGCGGCGGACCCAGGGCATCGATTTCTTCTGCGGGCTCACGTTCCCGGTGAAGGATTCCTTTGCGACGCTCGTGGTCGGCGGCTGGGGCGGCGCGGTGGTGGGGATCTCCAGCCTCGACGGCGACGACGCGGCGCACAACTCGACGACCAGCTACCACCGCTTCAAGAACCACCAGTGGTACCGCATCCGCCTCGCGGTCACGGCGACGAACCTGAGCGCCTGGCTCGACGGCGAGCACGTCGTCAACGCCGACATCCGCGGCAAGACCGTGGCCTTGAGGGCCGGCGAGATCGAGGCGAGCAAGCCTTTCGGCATCGCCAGCTACAGCACCACGTCGGAACTGCGCGGCATCAAGCTGAGGAGACTCGGGCCGGCGCAGGAAGCTCCCGCCAAGACCGTCGCGTTGCCGGCGACCTTGGTGGCTTCGCTCGACCGCTTGGTCGCGGCGGCCACCAACTCGGACTTCGCCCACCGGCGCCTCGCGGAGATGTGCGACACCTTCGGGGCGCGCTTCACCGGCTCGACCAATCTCGAAGCGGCGATCGACTGGGTGCTGGGCCGGATGAAGGCGGACGGCCTGGACCGCGTCCGCGGCGAACCGGTCATGGTCCCGCGCTGGATCCGCGGCGAGGAGTCGGCGGAGCTGCTGGAGCCGCGCCGCGAAGCGCTCCCGATGCTCGGGCTGGGCGGGAGCATCGCGACGCCGCGCGGCGGGCTGACGGCGCGCGTGCTGGTGGTGACGAACTTCACCGAGCTGAGCAACCGCGTCGCCGAGGCGAAGGGCCGCATCGTGGTGTTCGATGCGCCGTTCACGGACTACGGCGAGACCGTCCGGTTCCGCTGGGCCGGCGCGAGCGAGGCGGCGAAAGCGGGAGCGGTGGCCAGCCTCGTCCGCAGCGTGACGCCTTTCTCGCTGCGCACGCCGCACACCGGCGCGATGTCCTATGCCACGAACGTCCCGAAGATCCCGCACGCCGCGCTGGCATCGGAGGACGTCGGCCGGTTGGCCCGCTGGCAGGCGCGCGGGATCCCGCCGGTCGTCCGGCTCCGCATGGCGGCGAGGACCTTGCCGGCCGGACCGTCGCGCAACGTGGTCGCCGAGCTGCGCGGACGCGAGAAGCCGGAGGAAGTCGTCGTCATCGGCGGGCACATCGATTCCTGGGACGTCGGACAAGGCGCGCAGGACGACGGCGGCGGTTGCTTGGCCGCGTGGGAGGCCTTGCGCCTGATGAAGGAGCTCGGGCTCCGTCCGCGCCGGACCGTGCGCGTGGTGCTCTGGACGAACGAGGAGACCGGCGGCGCGGGCGCGAAGGCCTACCGGACCGCCCACCTCGGCGAGCTCAAGGACCACATCGCGGCCATCGAGGCCGACAGCGGCACCTTCGCTCCGGAAGGATTCGCCTTCACCGGCAGCACCAAGGCCGGCGAGGTCATCCGGTCGATCGGCGGGTTCCTCGGTTCGCGGCTCGGCGCCGGAAAAGTGACGATCGGCGCCGGCGAGGCGGACATCGCGCCGTTGCTGGAGCACGGCGTGCCGAACCTCGGCCTGCGCGTCGATCGCGAGCGGTACTTCTGGTACCACCACACCGCGGCCGACACGGTGGACAAGGTGGCGCCGCGCGATCTTGCCCGCTGCACCGCGGCGATGGCGGCGATGGCCTACGCCTTGGCCGAGATGGAAGAGCCGCTTCCCCGGTGAAAGGGTTGGTCGCTAATCCTGCCCTGGCTTCACTTAAGCTACTTTGATCGGCCCGGTCGCTTGACGCCCCCCAACCCCCCGGTAAGCTGCTTGACGAACGAACCGCCGCGTGCCCCGCCGATGTCATCGGTGTCGGCACGCGGCAAATTTTCGCAGCAAAGGCACATTTAATGAGCGCAGTAGCAGACGCCCCGGCCCCGGCCGGTGGCCAATCCAGATTCACCAAGATCAACGAGGCGGTCATCCGCATCGCAGGCAACTCGCAGGACGGCATCCAGGCCATCGGCGGTTTCCTCGCGCGTCTGGCTGGACGCAGCGAGCAGGAGGTCATGACCTTCATGACCATCCCGTCCACGATCTCGGGCGGGCCGTCGATCTTCCAGGTCCGCATCGGATCCGGCGAGGTGCTCTCGGCCGGCGACGAGGCCGACCTGCTCCTGTGCTTCTACCAGCACAGCTACGAGGACCACATCAAGTCGCTCAAGCTCGGCGGCATCGTGCTCTATGACGCGGACCACGTGACGCCGAAGCCTGAATGGCAGGACAGCTACCGCCATGTCGGCGTGAACATCTCCGGCCTCACCGTCGAGGCCATCGGCGGCACCGGCCGCGACAAGGGCAAGAACATCTACGCCCTCGGCCTTCTGGCCAAGATCTACGATCTCGACATAGCCAAGCTGAAGCGCCTCTTCAGCGAGCGCTTCGGCGGCAAGGACGCGTCGATCCTCGACAACGCCAACGCCTGCTTCGATTCCGGCTACAACCACAGCCTTGAGAACCTGCTCAAGAGCTACCAGTTCTATCCCGGCGCGGACAAAGGCGGCCACCAGGTGGTGATGAACGGCAACGAGGCCCTTGCCTACGGCCTCATCGCCGCGGGCGTGCGGTTCGGCGCCGGCTATCCGATCACCCCGTGGTCCGACATCATGGAGCTGCTCCGCAAGGAGCTCCCGAAGTACGGCGGCAGCTTCATCCAGTGCGAGGACGAGATCGCCTCCGTCTCCATGGCGCTCGGCGCCAGCTGGGGCGGACGCGTGGCGGTGACCGGTTCGTCCGGTCCCGGCATCTCGCTGAAGACCGAGGCGATCGGCTGGGCGTCGATGGCCGAGATGCCGCTGATCATCGTCGATGTGCAGCGCGGCGGCCCGTCCACGGGCATGCCGACCAACGTCGAGCAATCCGACCTCAACATCGCGACCTTCGGCGGCCACGGCGACAGCCCGCGCGTCGTGCTCGCTCCGAGCGGCGTCGAGGACTGCTTCTACACCGCGATCGAGGCGGTCAACATCGCGCGCAAGTACAGCACTCCGGTCTTCATCCTCACCGACCAGGGCATCGCCACGCGCATCGAGGCGTTCCCCGAGCCGAAGCTCGAGCAGGTCTGCCAGGACATCTCCCCCGATCTGACGCCGGTCGCCGACCACAAGCCCTACGACCTGGGCGCCCCGGACGGCCTCACCCGCCATCTTGCCCCCGGCACCCGTGTCGCGAGCGGCAAGTATCCGGTCGTGACCGGTCTCGAGCACGACGAGCTCGGACATCCGACCGGTTCGCCCAAGGTGCATCTCGCGATGATCGCCAAGCGCCGCAACAAGCTGCGCAAGCTCGCTTGGGAGATCCCGGTGCCCAAGGTGTACGGCCCGTCCGAAGGCCAGATCCTGCTGGTCGGATGGGGCAGCTCCGAGGGCCCGATGCGCGAGGCCGTGGACCGCGCCCGTGCGGTCGGCGACGCCATCTCTTCGATCAACCTCAAGCACATCAACCCGCTGCCCAACGGCTTG
Organism: Verrucomicrobiota bacterium; assembly: GCA_031384285.1. Lineage (GTDB taxonomy): Bacteria > Verrucomicrobiota > Verrucomicrobiia > Limisphaerales > UBA9464 > CAIVQB01. Next base: position 2,106 of record JANNAJ010000506.1, on the reverse strand, counting down.
GAGAAGATCTTCAAGGGCTTCAACCACGTGTTCGTGGTGGAGCTCAACGACGAGGGCCTCTACGGCTACGGCCAGCTCGGCTCGGTGCTCCGCGCCCGCTACGCGGACCCGAAGATCCAAGGCATCAACAAGGTCGACGGCCTCACCTGGAAGGTGAAGGAGATCCTCGACCGCGCCCGCTCGCTCGCCAGCGCCAAGTGAACCGGAACCGGACCTGACCTCGTTTTATCCCGACATGAGCACGCTCGCTTTCCCTCTCGTCTCACTGCCCCGCACGGGCAGCCTCGACCTCACGCCGGTCGCGCCGCTCCTCGACGCCGACCGCAAGCCGCTGACCAAGAAAGAGATCTCCGCCGATCACCCGACCTGGTGCCCCGGCTGCGGTGATTTCTCGGTCCTCGCGCTCTACTTCAAGCTCATCGAACGCCGCAAGCTGTGGCACGAGAAGGTGACCACCGTCGCCGGCATCGGCTGCTCCAGCCGGTTCCCGTACTTCGTGCAGGGCCACGGCGCGCATTTCATCCACGGCCGCGCGCTGCCCTATGCCAGCGGCGTGAGCATCAGCCGGCCCGACCTGCACGTGTTCGTGTTCGGCGGCGACGGCGATGCCTTCTCGATCGGTGGCAACCACTTCACCCACACGGCCCGGAAGAACATCAAGCTCACCTATGTGGTGATGGACAACCAGGTCTACGGCCTCACCAAGAACCAGACCTCTCCCACCTCACCGCTCGGCTACAAGTCGAAGACGGATGTCTGGGGCAGCTCGGATCGTCCGGTCAACCCCGTGAAGCAGGCGGTCAGCGCCGGCGCGACCTTCGTGGCCCGCGCCTCCGCGATGAACCCCAACCATCTGCTCGCCACGATGGAGGCGGCGATGGACCACGACGGGTTCAGCTTCATCCAGTGCCTCAGCGAGTGCGTCGAGTTCTTCCCCGGCGCCTTCGACAAGGCCATCCCGCGCAAGGGCGGCGTGTTCAACGAGGTCCCGAAAGAGCACGACGTCACGGACGAGTACGCGGCCTACAAGCTCGCCGATGAGGCGTGGCCCGGCAACTTCGGCATCTTCTACAAGGCGGACCGCCCGACCAAGAACGCCAACGAGGCCAAGATCATCGCCGACCACAAGGCGAAGGTCCAAGGCCTCGCCGACTGGCAGATCCTCCAGAAGAACTTCGACCGCATGAAGTGATCGGATATCGGATCCCACCAGGCCCCGGCGATTCCTGCCGGGGCCTTTTTGTTTTCGCGGACGACGAAAGATCCCGCGCCAAGCCGCAAAGGCGCGGAGAGGGGGTCGGGACCGGGAAGCTCTGCTCGAGGGCGGCCGGCCGTGGGCTTCGCGGTTCCGCGCCTTGGCGCGGGCGGCCAGCTCCGCCCCACGCAGCACTTTCACTTCGCGCCGGTCGCAGGACCTTCGTGCGCGAGTTTCACGCCTTCCCATCGCGCCATCACCGCGGTAGCGAGGCAGTTGCCCAGCAGGTTCACCGTCGTGCGCGCCATGTCCATGAGCTCGTCCACGCCGATGATGAGGGCGACGCCTTCCAGCGGCAGGCCGAAGGTGACCAGCGTGCCGGCGAGGATGACCTGCGACGCCCGCGGGATGCCCGCCATGCCCTTGCTCGTGAGCATGAGCGTGATGAGTATCGTCACCTGTTGCGCGACGGTGAGCTCCACCTTGGCCGCCTGCGCGACGAAGACCGACGCGACGGCGAGATAGAGCGTGGAACCGTCGAGGTTGAAGGAATAGCCGAGCGGCATCACGAACGACACGATCCGCTTGGGCACGCCGAGGCCGATGAGACGCTTCATCGCTTCGGGCATCGCGGCGTCCGAAGAAGTGGTGGTGAACGCCAGCAGCATCGGCTCGCGCAGGGTCGTCAGGAAACGGCGCACCGGGATGCCTGCCCAGAGCGCGACCGGCAACAGCACGACGAGGCAGAACACCGCCAGGGCCGCGTAGAGGGTGAGGATCAGCTTCGCGAGATTCAGCAGCACCCCGAGCCCGCTGTGGCCGACGGTGTACGCCATCGCCGCGCCGATGCCGATCGGCGCGAACATCATCACCAGCCCGGTGAACTTGAACATCACCTCGGTGAGCCCCTC
>JANNAJ010000488.1:0-1797 GCA_031384285.1 Verrucomicrobiota bacterium | reverse complement strand
CTCTCGCGGAGGACGCCGCCAACGCACCGCTGCGCCTGACGCTCGTCTGGACCGATCCTCCCGGCAATCCCGCGGCAGCGGCGAAGCTGGTCAACGACCTCGACCTGGTGGTCTCCAACACCGTCACCGGCGAGGTGATCTACGGGAACGATTTCTCGCCGGGCGTGGGCACCAGCGCGGTGCAGGCGACCAACGACGTCAGCCGCTTCGACCGACTGAACAACGTCGAGCGCATCGTGTTCGATCCCGCCGGAGGCACCAACTTCGTCGTCTCCGTCGTCGGCTACCGCGTCAACGTCAACACCCGGACCGACCACACCAACGCGATCGTGCAGGACTTCGCGCTGGCCATCGCATCGGCCGCACCCGTCGGGACGAATGCCGCCGTGCCCGCCGGGACGCTGACCACGACGGTCCCGGCGCTGTCGCCTCCCGGAGCCGGTCGGGGAATCGTGACCGGCGTGACCAACGGCGGCGCGCTGTTCGCCGAGCGCGTCGGAGCGAACTCGCCCTTGGTCAACGGCCGCATCGGCCAGACCAACCAGTGGCACTTCTACACCTTCACCAACTCACCGGGCACGAACCTCCTCATCTTCACCGTCTCGGATGCCGGGGTGACCAACTACCTCATCAACGGCAGCAACGTCGCGTTCGTCACCTTCCCGGTCGGCAACCTTTCCCGCTCCCGCACCAACGGCCCCGACATCGACCTCTATGTGTCCACCAACGCCGCGCTGCTCGACCTCGCGCCGGATGTGGTGAAGTCGGCGTTCCGCTCGGCCGGACGCGACGCGAACGAACTGGTGTTCTTCACCAACTCGCCGGTGAACGGCATCGTCTATTACGTCGGCGTGAAGTCCGAGGACCAGCAGGCCGCCGAGTATGGTTTCATCGGCATCAGCTCCAAGGACCCCTTCAACAGCGTCGACGCCAACGGGGTCAACCATCCGCTCTCGATCCCGATCCTGCAGCCGATCCCGGACGGCACGCCGAACCTGCCCGGCGTCGGCCTCTACCTGTCGATCAGCATCATCCCGGGCGAGGTCCGGACGGTGACGCCGCGGGTGATCTTCACCCACCAGAACTTCGGCGACTTGCTGGGCAACCTGTCGCATACGCGCCGTTTCGCCGTCCTGGACAACCATGGCCAGATCCTCCGGAACGACTACGGCACCAATGTCGTCGTCACCTACGACGATCTCGGCCAAAGGGCGCTTCCGGGCCGTGCGCGCTCGGACGGGCCGGGATCGCTGGTGGACTTCATGGGATTCCCCGGCGTCGGCGCCTGGTTCTTCTCCACATCCGACAACGCCCGCGGGAATGTCGGCCGGATCAACGGGTTCGACCTTGGTCTCTTGCCGAACGATTTCGGCGCGACCTTCGTGCAGCGATGCGTGGACGGCGGCCTCGTCGAGTACGAGGTCATCAATGTCCCGGCCGATGCCAGCAAGATGACCATCACGGTCACCAACATGGACCCGGCCTTGCCGCTGGAGGTCTTCATCCGACGCGAAGAACTGCCGGACCTGACGGATCCCGCGAACAACGACAAGCACGCCACCATCCTCCCGCCCGGCGGCGACGTCGTGCTAGGCGTGCGCGACAGCCCGCCGCTCCAGGCCGGGCGCTACTTCATCGCGGTGTACAACCCCAACGGCGTGCGCGTCTGCTACCGCATCCGCGGCCGGCGGGAACGCGAGCTGGACAGCACCTTCTCAAGGACCTTCACGTCCCACGGGCCGTCGGACCTCACCCATCGGGCCCTGGCCAATTAGAAGATAACCAACGACGAGACCG
>JANNAJ010000482.1:0-2467 GCA_031384285.1 Verrucomicrobiota bacterium | reverse complement strand
GCCGCGCAGGCCGAGGCGGGCAAGCTCAAGGACGAATACACCAGCACGGAGCATCTGCTGCTCGGCGTGCTCGCGCAGGGCGGGCCGGCGTTGAAGAAGATCTTCCAGTCGCACGGCATCAAGCCGGCCGCCGTGCTCAAGGCGCTCGCGGAGTTGCGCGGCAACCAGCGGGTGACGGATCAGAATCCCGAGGACAAGTTCCAGTCGCTCGAAAAATACGGCAAGGACCTCACCGCTCTCGCCCGGGCGGGAAAGATTGATCCGGTGATCGGCCGCGACGACGAGATCCGCCGCGTCATGCAGGTGCTCACCCGCCGGACCAAGAACAACCCGGTCCTCATCGGCGAGCCCGGCGTCGGCAAGACCGCCATCGTCGAAGGCCTCGCCAAGCGCATCGTCGACGGCGACGTGCCCGAATCCCTGAAGGGCAAGCGGGTGATCGCGATGGACCTCGCCGCCATGGTCGCCGGCGCCAAGTTCCGCGGCGAATTCGAGGACCGCCTCAAGGCGTTCCTCAAGGAGGTCACCGCCAGCGAGGGCCAGATCATCCTCTTCATCGACGAGCTCCACACCATCGTCGGCGCCGGCAAGGCCGAAGGTTCCGCGGACGCGGCGAACATGCTCAAACCGCAGCTCGCCCGCGGGGAGCTCCGGTGCGTCGGCGCCACCACGCTCGACGAGTACCGGAAGCACATCGAGAAGGACCCCGCGTTGGAACGGCGCTTCCAGCCCGTCTTCGTCGCCGAGCCGTCGGTCGAGAACACCATCGCCATCCTCCGCGGCCTCAAGGAGCGCTACGAGACGCACCACGGCGTGCGCATCCAGGATGCAGCGTTGGTCGCCGCCGCCACGCTTTCCCATCGCTACATCGCCGACCGGTTCCTGCCCGACAAGGCGGTGGACCTCGTCGATGAATCGGCGTCGCGCCTCAAGATGGAGCTCGATTCCAAACCGACCGAACTCGACCAGCTCGACCGACAGATCCTCCAGTTCCAGATCGAGCGGACTTCGCTCGCCAAGGAGAAGGACACCGCGAGCAAGGAACGCCTCAAGAAACTCGACACCGAGCTGGCGGACCTGAAGGAGAAATCCACCGCGCTCACCGGTCGCTGGCAGAACGAGAAGGCCGCCATCAACGCCGTGAGCGTCGTCGGCGCGCAGCTGGAGCAGGCCAGGACGGAACTGGAGCAGGCCCGTCGCAAAGGCGACCTGACCCAGGCCGCCGAGATCCAGTACGGCAAGATCCCCGACCTCGAGAAGAAGCTCGCGAACATCAGCGCGCAGGTCGCCGGACAACCCGCGGCCGACGGCAAGGCCGCCGATCCCGGCCGCTTGCCCTCGCTGCTCCGGCAAGAAGTCACCGAAGAGGACATCGCCAAGGTCGTGGCGGCGTGGACGGGCATCCCGGTGACCAAGATGCTCGAGGGCGAGCGCTCCAAGCTCGTGAAGATGGAGGAGCGCCTGAGCGCCCGCGTCATCGGCCAGAAGGAGGCCATCCACGCCGTCGCCAACGCCGTGCGCCGCGCCCGTTCCGGCCTCGGCGACCCCGACCGTCCCATCGGGTCGTTCATCTTCCTCGGCCCGACCGGCGTCGGGAAGACCGAGCTGGCCCGCGCTCTCGCCGAGTTCTTGTTCGACGACGAGCAGGCGATGATCCGCATCGACATGTCCGAGTACATGGAGAAGCACACCGTCGCACGGCTCGTCGGCGCGCCTCCGGGCTACGTCGGCTACGAGGAAGGCGGCCAGCTGAGCGAAGCCGTCCGCCGCCGCCCGTATTCGGTCGTCCTCTTCGACGAGATCGAGAAGGCGCATCCGGACGTCTTCAACGTCCTGCTCCAGGTGCTCGACGACGGCCGCCTCACCGACGGCCAGGGCCGGACCGTGGATTTCAAGAACACCATCGTCGTGATGACCTCGAACATCGGCTCGCCGATCATCCAGGAGTACTTCATGGACGGCCGGACGACCGTGGGCGCGAAGCAGGCGATGGAGGGCAAGGTCATGGCCGAGCTCAAGCGGCACTTCCGGCCCGAGTTCCTCAACCGCGTCGACGACACCATCATCTTCCACAGCCTCGACGAATCGGAGCTGACCCGGATCGTGGACGTCCAGTTGGCGCGCCTGCTGAAGCGTCTGACCGCCCAAGGGATCACCCTCCAGGTCGACGATCCCGCGAAGAAGCTGCTCGCGGAGGAAGGTTACGACCCGCAGTTCGGCGCACGTCCGTTGAAGCGCGCCATCCAGGACCATCTGCTGAACCCGCTCGCCCAGCGGCTGCTCGCCGGCGACTTCAAGTCCGGCGACATCGTGAAGGCGACCGCCGGCAAAGATGGCGTGCTGGAATTCACCGCCGGCTGATCCGAACCGGCCGGGTGCGGTGGGGCCCCACCGCGGCACCGGCACCGGTCGGGCACCTCGGCGGCGACCTCAGGATCCCGGCCTCTTGCGCAATTCATCGGCCGGG
>JANNAJ010000454.1:0-4623 GCA_031384285.1 Verrucomicrobiota bacterium | reverse complement strand
TTTGGTGGGGCCGCTTCCCCATCAGCCGGCCAACTCAGGCGAACATCCTGAGGTTCGGGACAACAACCGCAGCCTGTTTCATCTACAGACGGCAATCCGGGAACTGGCCGAAGCTCGGAAGCAGTTCTTTACGGGCTTTGGAGTGCTTGCTGACGTGAGAAGATGGGACATCAACCCCGATGCTATGGCCCGAACTGTGGACGGCATCACGCCCAGCAGTTGGGGAAATGATTTTGCAGCTCAGCAAATTGTCCGATTGGTTAAAGGCGGCGGGCTTACTGTCGGACCACAACAAGCCGAAGAGGTCCTCCTCTCCGCCATCCGCAAGAAGAACGAGCTCTTCTTCCATCGCTGGCGTCCGGAGAACTGGACCTATCTCTTCGGCTTCCGCAAAGGCGAGCAGGGCCGCAACGGCGTCGAGATCCCGCGCTTCGACCCCCTCATCGCCGAGTGGGATGCCCGCATCGCCAAACTCCGCGACCTGAAGCATCAGGACCCCGCGATGGTCAAGGAAGTGGAGGGCCTGCTCGCCGCCGAGGAGGCCGCTCATCGCGCGGTGCCCAAGCCGCGGGCCCCGCAACCCGTCCCCACCTTCACGGTCGCCGACGGCTTCGAGGTGAACCTGTGGGCCGAAAATCCTTCACTCCACAAACCGATCCACATGAACTGGGACGCCCAGGGCCGACTCTGGGTCGCCTCGTCCGAGGTCTATCCGCAGATCCAGCCCGGTCAGCCCGCGACCGATTCCGTCGTCGTGCTCGAGGACACCGACGGCGACGGCAAGGCCGACAAGCACACCGTCTTCGCCGACGGATTGTTGATCCCGACCGGCGTGCTGCCCGACGACCGTGGCGGCGTCTACGTCGCGGCCAGCAGCCAGCTGCTCCACTTCGCCGACACCGACGGCGACGGCCGCGCGGACAAGAAGATGATCGTGCTCTCCAGCTTCGGTACCGAGGACACCCATCACAACCTCCACACGTTGCGCTGGGGCTACGACGGCCACATGTACCTCAACCAGTCGATCTACACCCACACGCACATCGAGACGCCGTGGGGCGTGCGCCGGCTCAACAGCGCCGGCATCTGGCGCTTCAACCCCGACAGCTGGCGGCTGGAGGTCTTCACCAAGGGCGGCTGCAACCCGTGGGGCCACCATTGGGACCAGTACGGGAACTCCTTCTTCACCGACGGTGCCGGCGGCAAAGGCATCTATCACGCGATGGAAGGCGCCACCTACTTCACCTATTCCGACATGCGGCGCGAGGCCGACAGCATCAGCCCCGGCAGCTATCCGAAGTTCGCGAGTCTCGAGTTGGTGCATAGCCCGGCCTTCCCGGCCGATTGGCAGGGCAGCGCCATCACCTGCGATTTCCGCGCCCATCGCGTCGTGCGCTTCGGCATGGAGGACGCGGCATCGACCTTCCTCACCAAGGAGATGCCCGACCTGCTGCGCTCGACCAACGTCACCTTCCGCCCGATCGACCTGCGCTTCGGCCCCGACGGCGCGCTCTACATCGCCGACTGGAGCAACCCCATCATCCAGCACGGCGAGGTCGATTTCCGCGATCCTCGCCGCGACAAGGAGCACGGCCGCATCTGGCGCGTCACCGCCAAGGGACGTCCGCTCGCCAAGAAGCAGGACCTCACCCGGCTCGACACCGCGGCGCTGCTCGACCGCACGTTGTCCGCGAACGGTTGGGAGCAGGAGCAATCCCGCGTCGTCCTGCGCCAACGCGGCGCCGACAAGGTGCTTCCTGCCGTCCAGCCGTGGCTCGCCAAGCAGACCGATCCGCGAGCCAAACTGGAGGCGATGTGGATCCATGAAGCGTTCGAGCGGCCGGACGATGCGCTCGTCGGCGAGCTCGTCGCCGCCCAGGACGCCCGTATCCGCACCGCCGCCGCGCGCCAGCTGAGCCGCTGAAACGAGACCCGAACCCCGCACCACGACGCACATGCATCCGTTCCCGAACCGTCTCGCTGTCAGCCTCGCCATCGGCCTCGCGACCGCCTCCGCTGTCTCCTGCCTCGCGGCCACCGTCGACCCCGCCCGTATCACGGCGCTCGCGACGCTCGTCCGCGACCCGGCCCCGAGGGTCCGCCTCGAAGCCCTTCGCGCGCTCGCCAAGATGCCGTCCGCCCGCTCGGCAGAGCTCGCGCTCTCCGTCCTCGACCAACCGATGGACCCGACGCTCGACTACGCGCTCTGGCTGACCATCAACGATCTGTCCGAGCCTTGGATCGCCGCGCTCCAGAGCGGTGCCTGGTCCGCGACCGGCCATGAGAAGCAGCTTGAGTTCGGGCTCAAGGCCATCAAGCCCGAGCAGGCCAGCCGCGTGCTCGGACAACTGCTGGCGAAGAACCCGCTCGGCCGCGACGGGACAGGTCCATGGATCGAGCTCATCGGGTCCGCCGGCACCGAGAAAGAACTCCGTGCGTTGTTCGAACAGGTCGCCACCGGCGGATTCGATGATGCCGCGTCGGCCCGCGCGTTGCGCTCGCTCACGGACGCGATGCGTCTCCGCAAGCTCAAGCCCGGTGGATCCACCGCCGCTCTCGCGACCATCCTCGACAACCCATCCGACACGGTCCGTGTCGAAGCATTGAAGCTCGCCGCCGTTTGGAAGGACCTCGGTCCGGCTTTCGGAAAGCTGGCCGCGATCGCCGGCGCGCCGGGCTCCGCCCCATCCGTCCGCTCCGCCGCCATCGAGGCGCTGCGCAGCATCGGCGGCAAAGGGGCGATCGATGCCTTGGCCGCGATCGCCGCTCCGGGCCAGGACGCCGTCGCCCGTCGCGCCGCCGTCGCCGCGCTCGCCGCGCTCGACCTGGGCAAAGCCGTGCCCGCCGCGGTCGACCTCACGCGATCGCTCTCGGACGAGACCCAGGCGCAGGAGTTCTGGCGCGCGTTGCTCCAGGTGAAAGGTGCCGGCAAGGCCGTCGCCGAGGCGCTGCCGGCGACCGGTGTCGCACCGGCCGCGGCCCGGGCCGGCATGCGCGTCGCGCGTGAAGGCGGCCGCAACGACATGGATCTCGTGCTCGCGCTCGGCAAGGCCTCCGGTCTCGCCGCCGACACGCAGGCCTTCACCGGACAGATCATCAAGGAGCTCGCCGCGAAGGCGGCGGACAAAGGCGATCCGGCACGTGGCGAGATGGTGTATCGCCGGGCGGAACTCGCGTGCACCAGCTGCCACGCCATCGGCGGCGTCGGCGGCAAGGTCGGCCCCGACATGACCAGCATCGGCGCCAGCGCGCCGCTCGATTACCTCGTCGAGTCGGTGCTCCTGCCGAACGCCAAGATCAAGGAAGGTTTCCACGCCTTGGTGGTGACGACGAAGGACGGCAACGAATCCACCGGCACGCTCGCCCGCGAGACGCCGCAGGAAGTCGTGCTCCGGAACGCCGCCGGCGCCGAGCAGGCCATCCCGAAGGCCGATATCGCCAAACGCGAGCAGGGCACGTTGTCGCTGATGCCCGGCGGGTTGCTGGATCCGCTCGGCGAGCAGGACCAGCTCGATCTGTTCGCCTTCCTCGGCCGGCTCGGGAAGCCCGGCGATTTCGACGCGTCCCAGGGCGGCGTGGCGCGCCGTTGGCAGCTCGCGCAGACCTTCCACACCGATGGCCAGGCCGGCCAGGACCTGTGGCCGGTGACCGCGCGGGCGGACGACAAACGTTGGCAGCCCACGACCGCGCTGGTGAAGGGCACGCTGACGCGGGCGCTCATCGGCCAGACCCTGCGCGCCGAAGGCTGGTCCTCGCGGTTGGGCGTCTTCGCGGCCACCGAGGTGACCGTGGCGCGCGCGGGCAAGATCCGGTTCAAGCTCGCGGCCGGTCCTGGCGCGGAGCTCTGGGTGGGCGGCAGACGCATCGGCGGTGAAGGCGAGAGCACCGCGGAACTGTCGGAAGGAACCCATCGCATCGTCGTGAAGCTCGACCCGAAGCAGATGCCGGGATCGGTCCGCCTCGCGTCGGACGACGTCGCGTTCGTGCTGAACTGAGCGCCCGTGACGCCGCTACCGCCGCCCCATCACCACACGCTGGACGCCGCGATCGGTTGGCTCGGCCTGGGTCTCCCTGCGGACGCCCAAGCCGAACTGGACACGTTGCCGCCGGAACTGCGCCGGTGGTTGGCGCCGCTGGAGGCACAGTTCGCCGTCCACGCGGAGACGCTGGATTGGGATGCCGCGTTCGTCGTGGCGGAAGATTGCGTCCGGTTCCATCCCGATCATCCCGGCGGATGGATCCATCGTTCGTATGCGGCGCGGCGCAAGGTCGGCGGTGGATTGGCCGAGGCCTTCGGGTTGTTGCTGACGGCCGCGGAGAGGTTCCCGGACGAAGCGACGATCCCCTACAACCTCTCCTGCTACTGCGCCCAGCAAGGGAAGCTGGACGAAGCTTGGACCTGGTATCGCACGGCCCGGGAGACCGGCGAGCCTTCGGCGCTCCGGAAGATGGCGTTGCGCGACGACGACCTGCGTCCGCTCTGGCCCCAGATCACCCGGCTGGCCTGACCGTGGCGTCCGCCACGAAGTGGACGGTCGGTGATCCCCCGTTCGATGATGGCTGCCGGTCAGCGCTTCTCGCGGGTGATCTTCAGCGAACCGAAATCGAACCACGCTTCACCGG
>JANNAJ010000435.1:0-2054 GCA_031384285.1 Verrucomicrobiota bacterium | reverse complement strand
CCGCGTCGGTGGCGACGTAGGCGACCCACTTGCCATCCGGCGACACCTGCGGGCTGGACAGCCGGTGGCACGCGACAAGGTCGTCGAAGGTCATCGGCCTTGGCGCGGCGATGGCGGAGAAGACCGTTGCGGACCCGAGCGCTACCAACAGGACGGCGCTGCGGACGGTGGAGATGCAGGGGCGGAACATCGGGCCGGACATTCCTCCGGGTCCGTCCGCGCGGCAAGCGCCCGGATCGGGCGAGGTCCAGGCGCGCGGCGCCCGCCGCCGCCACCGTGCTCGTCAGCACCTACGGCGACGGCGATGGCGACGGCCATGCCTGGACGACCGGTCCCGGGCCGACCGCCTGCATCTCGCGGAACAGCCAGGCTTTGGCGTAGGCCCACCAGCGCTTCGCCGTCGGCTCGGACACGTTCATCACCTTCGCGGCCTGCTCGGTCGTGAGGCCGACGAAGTAACGCAGCTTCACCAGCTCTGCTTTTAGCGGGTCCACGGTGGCCAAGCGGTCCAGGGCCTCGTTCAACGCGAGCAACTGGTCGTCGTCCACCGGGCCGGCGATCTGGAGCCCGTCGAGTTCGACGTGCTCGACGCCGGCGCCGCGGCGCTGGGCGTGCTTGCGCCGGGCGCGGTCCACGAGGATGCGCCGCATCGCCTCGGCGGCGGCGGCGAAGAAGTGCGCCCGGTTCTGCCAGTGCGGTTGGGCGTCCGCGCCGAGCCGCAGCCACGCCTCGTGGACCAGCGCGGTGGGCTGGAGCGTGTGGCCGGCGGATTCGCGGGCCATCTTCTGCGCCGCGACCTGCCGCAGCTCGGCGTAGACCAGCTCGAACAGCCGCTCGGCCGCCGCGTCGTCGCCGGCGCGCACGGCGGTGAGGACCTGGGTGACGTCGCTCATGGCTTTCGATCCGGGTCCGCTTCTTGGTCGACCTGGTCCGACGCCTCGTTCGACTTGGCTTTGGCACGGAGGCTGCAGTAAGGTCGCGCCATGAAAGAGACGATGGTCGCGCTGGAAACGGCCGGCTCCGACCTCTCGGACTGGATCGGCAGGGCACGCCGTGAACACACGACGTTCGTGGTCGTGGAAGGCGAGACGCCCGTGGCCCGGCTGGCTCCGATCGAACGCCGCTGCACGGGGCGCGAGCTGGCCAAGGCGGTTGTGAGCGCGCGCCTCTCCGCCGAGGAATCCAGCCGTTGGTCCGAGGATCTCCGGTCGGCCCGCGCCGCCCTCAGCGCCCCGGAGGACAAATGGCGGTGATCCTCGATGCCGACGTCATCATCCGTGGCGAGAAGGGCGCGTTTGATCTGTCGGGCTGGCTGGCCGATCAACCGGACGAAGAATTCGAGGTGGCCGCCATCACCGTGGCCGAACTCTGGCACGGCGTGGAACGCGCGACCGGCGGACACCGCCAACGCCGGCAGGCGTATCTGGAAGCCGTGCTCGCACCGCTTCCGGTCATCCCCTACACGGCTGAAACCGCCCGTGAACACGCCCGCATCTGGGCGGAGCTTGAGGCAGCGGGCAAGATGCCCGGCTGCCACGATCTGATCGTGGCGGCAACCGCCTGCCATCGCGGCAGCAAACTGGCCACCTTTAACCGGAAGCATTTCGAGAACATCGCCGGGGTGACCTTGGTGAGCCTGTAAGGCCGCCGCCGCGACCTGTCGCAGCTCGGCGTAGACCCGCTCGAACAGCCGCTCGGCCGCCGCATCGTCGCCGGCGCGCACGACGGTGAGGATCTGGGTGACGTCGCTCATGGTGATGGTTCGTCCTGCGGCACTGACTCTCGGAAAGCGCGGAAGAAAGGCGGTAGAGGACTACCGCAGTCCAAGACGCTTCGCGAGTCACGGGGCCGCCGGGAAGTCCGCCAGGTCTTGGAGTGCGCCAGTCTTCTGGCGCTTTGGAAGATGACGCGGGGCGCGCTCATGGCTGTTTGCCCTCCGTTTTCTCCTTCGCCTCTGCCGCGTTGATCTCCGCCCACGCAAGCGTGCGCCACATCTGCCATGGGCCGGGTTGCCCAAGGCGGCTCGCGGAAGAAAAGCGGTAGAGGACTACCGC
>JANNAJ010000431.1:0-1709 GCA_031384285.1 Verrucomicrobiota bacterium | reverse complement strand
CACCAGGAGGAGCGTCCAGGCGTAGAGAAACGCTGGCAGCCTTCCATATGCGTCGCGCAGGTAGACGTATCCCCCCCCCGCGACCGGCCGGTCCGCCGCAGGTGCTGCTCGACGGCTGGAACTACTCTGCCGACACGCATGAGACGTTGAACACCTTCAACTGGGGCCCCGCCGGCTGGCTCTACGGCTGCCACGGCGTCGTCTGCCCCTCGCACGTCGGCAAGCCCGGCGCGCCCGAGTCCGAGCGCCAGTGGATGGACGCCGGCGTGTGGCGCTACCATCCGACCCAGCGCGTGTTCGAGGTGTTCGCCGAAGGCACGAGCAACCCGTGGGGCGTGGATTTCGATGCGGACGGACAATGCTGGATCGAGGCCTGCGTCATCCCGCACCTGTTCCACATGATCCAGGGCGGACGCTACGAGCGGCAAGGCGGCGAGCATTTCACCGTCGGCGCCGAGGAGACCGCGCGGAACGCCAAGCACCGTCAATCCGGCAGCCGGAAACCGGTCTTCCCCTACGTCTACGAGGACATCACGACCGTGGCCGACCACCGCCACTACGCGGGCAACCAAGGTCCGCACGCCGGCAACGGTCGCAGCGACGCCGCCGGCGGCGGCCACGCCCACGCGGGCATGATGGTCTACCTCGGCACGAGCTGGCCGGAGCAATACCGCGGCGGCCTGTTCATGGGGAACATCCACGGACAGCGCCTGAACATGGACGTGCCCGTGCGGTCCGGATCCGGGTACATCGGCAAGCACGGCGCGGATTTCCTGAACTTCAACGACACCTGGAGCCAGACGCTGAACCAGCGATACGACGCCGACGGATCGGTCTACGTCATCGACTGGTACGACAAGAACCAGTGCCACCACGGCCGCGACGACGGCCACGACCGCAGCAACGGACGCATCTACAAGATCGTCCACAGCGATCAACCCAAGACCAAAGTGGACCTCGCCAAGCTCCGCGACGAAGAATTGGTGAAGCTCGTGCCCTCGAAGAACGAGTGGATGAGCCGGCACTCGCGGCGGCTGCTCGCCGAACGCGCCGCGGCCGGCAAGCTGTCCGACGCCGCGCGCCAGGAGATCCGCGGGCTGATGCTGGCGGGCCGCGACACCGGGTCGACGCTGCGCGGCATCTGGGCGATGCACGTCACCGGCGGCATCGCGTTCGAGGACATCGGCCAGCTGGTGCAGAGCGGCGACGAACAGGCCCGCGGCTGGGCGATCCAAGCGGCGACCGAGGCCGCGCCCTACCGGACCGCGGAGCACTGGGCCGAGGAGAACGTCCGCGGCGCCCTCGATGCGTTGGCGGGCATCGCCGCCGCGGAGACCTCGCCGGTCGTCCGCCGCCAGATCGCCTCGGCCGCGCAGCGCCTGCCCGCGGCCAGCCGCAAAGCCATCCTCACCGTGCTCGTCTCGCACGGCGAGGACGTCGGCGACCACAACCTGCCGTTGCTCTACTGGTACGCGGCGGAGGGTGCCGTCGCGACGGACCCGGCTTTCGGCCTGGACCTCCTGCGTGCCTGCAAGATCCCCAAGGTCCGCGAATTCATCGCCCGCCGCCTCGCCACCGCCAGCCTCGCTTCCACCCGATGAAACGTCTCCTTGCCCTCTGCGCCCTTTGCGTGACGGCCATCCTGCCGCTCCGCGCCGCCGATTCGTTGCCGCAGCTCGCCCAGATCCTCCGCGAGTCGGACGACGCGC
>JANNAJ010000424.1:0-3876 GCA_031384285.1 Verrucomicrobiota bacterium | reverse complement strand
CGTGGATCGAGGCGCGCGGCAAGCATTATTCGCCGCAGCAGATCTCGGCCGACATCCTGCAAAAAATGAAAGAGACCGCGGAGGCTTATCTCGGCCATCCCGTGACACAGGCCGTGATCACGGTGCCGGCCTACTTCAACGACGCGCAACGGCAGGCGACCAAGGACGCCGGCCGCATCGCCGGCCTGGAAGTGTTGCGCATCATCAACGAGCCGACGGCGGCGGCGCTGGCCTACGGGCTCGACAAGAAGAAGATGGCCAAGACCATCGCGGTCTACGACCTCGGCGGCGGCACCTTCGACGTGTCGGTGCTGGAGATCGGCGACGGCGTGTTCGAGGTGAAGTCGACCAACGGCGACACGCATCTCGGCGGCGACGATTGGGACAACGCCATAATCGACTGGATCCTGGACGAGTTCCAGCGCGAGCAGGGCATCGACCTCCGCAAGCAGCCCGACGCCCTCCAACGTATCAAGGAAGAGGCCGAGAAGGCGAAGATCGCCCTGAGCTCGTCGCAGCAATACGACATCAGCCTGCCTTTCATCACCGCGGACGCCACCGGGCCCAAGCACATCCAGAAGAGCCTCACCCGGGCGAAGCTCGAGCAGATCTGCGACACCTTGTTCGAGCGCACCATCACGCCGACCAAGGCGTGCCTCAAGGACGCCGGGCTCACGGTCGACCAGATCGACGAGCTCGTGCTCGTCGGCGGCATGACCCGCATGCCCCGTGTCGTCGAGACCGCCCGCTCGATGGTCAACAAGACCCCGCACCAAGGCGTCAACCCCGACGAGGTCGTCGCCATCGGCGCCGCCATCCAGGGCGGCGTGCTCAAGGGCGACGTCAAGGACGTGCTCCTGCTCGACGTCACCCCGCTCTCGCTCGGCATCGAGACGATGGGCGGCGTGATGACCAAGCTGATCGAGCGCAACACCACCGTCCCGACGCGCAAGTCCGAGATCTTCTCCACCGCGAGCGACAACCAGCCCGGCGTCGAGATCCAGGTGCTCCAGGGCGAGCGCCAGTTCTCCCGCGACAACAAATCGCTCGGCAAGTTCCAGCTCACCGACATCCCGCCCGCGCCGCGCGGCGTGCCGCAGGTCGAGGTCACCTTCGACATCGACGCCAACGGCATCCTGAACGTCAGCGCCAAGGACCTCGGCACCGGCAAGGAACAGAAGATCGTCATCACCGCCTCCAGCGGCCTCTCCAAGGACGAGGTCGAACGGATGCGCAAGGACGCCGAGGCCCACGCCGACGAGGACAAGGCCCGCCGCGAAGAGGTCGAGCTCCGCAACGAGGCCGACAACACGATCTATCGCAGCGAGAAGCTGGTGAAGGACAACGCCGACAAGCTCGGCGCCTCCAAGGCCGCCATCGAGACCGCCGTGGCCGCGGCGAAGGACGCCCTCAAAGGCGCCGACCTCGCCGCCATCAAGAGCAGCCTCGAGAAGCTCAACGAAGCCGTGCAGGGTGCTAGCGCCGACCTGTACAAGGGCGCCCAAGAGAAGGCCGAGCAGGCCAAGGCCGGCGGATCCGGGCCCGGAGCGCAACAGGCCAAGACCGACGAGAAGAAGGGCGACGGCCCCATCATCGACGCCGAGGTCGTGGACGAGAAGAAAGCCTGAACATTTTGCCCGGCCGCGGGTGCGGCGGGCTTTGATTACGCATCAAACACAGCAGTAAACCTACAGAGACAAACACTATGGCACTTAACGTGAAACCTCTCGGCGACCGCGTCCTCGTGGAGCTCGTCGAAGAGAAGGAAACCAAAAAGGGCGGCATCATCATCCCCGATTCCGCCAAAGAAAAGCCGACCGAAGGCCTCGTGAAGGCTCTCGGCACCGGCAAGGTCGACGACGACGGCAAGAAGATCGCCTTCGAGGTCAAGATCGGTGATCGCGTGCTCGTCTCCAAGTACGGCGGCAGCGACATCAAGATCGACGGCAAAGAGTACAAGATCTTCAGCTCCGACGACCTGATCGCGATCGTCGGTTGATCCCACCCATCTACCTCCACTTCTCAACTATCCAATAAGACTATGGCTGCAAAACAACTGTTGTTCGATGAAGTCGCCCGGCAAGAGCTGCTCCGGGGCGTCGAGATCCTCGCCAAGGCCGTGAAGGCCACCCTCGGGCCGAAGGGCCGGAACGTCGTCATCGACAAGAAATTCGGCTCCCCGACCGTCACCAAGGACGGCGTCTCCGTCGCCAAGGAGATCGAGCTGCCGAACCCTTACCAGAACATGGGCGCGCAGATGGTCCGCGAGGTCGCGAGCAAGACCAGCGACATCGCCGGCGACGGCACCACCACCGCCACCGTGCTCGCCGAGGCGATCTATCGCGAGGGCCTGAAGCACGTCACCGCCGGTGCGAACCCGATCAGCCTGCAGCGCGGCATCGCCAAGGCCGTCGAGGCCGCCACCGAGCAGCTCGCCAAGATCTCCAAGAAGGTGAAGGACAAGGAGGAGATCAAGCAGGTCGCCACCGTCTCCGCCAACTGGGACACCACCATCGGCGAGATCATCGCCGATGCGATGGACAAGGTCGGCAAGGACGGCACCATCACGGTCGAAGAGGCCAAGTCGATCGAGACCACCCTCGACGTCGTCGAGGGCATGCAGTTCGACAAGGGCTACCTCTCGCCCTACTTCGTCACCAACGCGGAGACGATGGAGTGCAAGCTGGATGACGGCTACATCCTGATCTACGAGAAGAAGATCAGCTCGCTCAAGGACCTCCTCCCGGTGCTCGAGAAGGTCGCCAAGACCGGCAAGCCCCTCCTCATCATCGCTGAAGAGGTCGAAGGCGAGGCCCTCGCGACGCTCGTCGTGAACAAGCTCCGCGGCACCATCAACGTCGTCGCCGTCAAGGCGCCCGGCTTCGGTGACCGCCGCAAGGCCATGCTCGAGGACATCGCGATCCTCACCGGCGGCAAGTGCATCACCGAGGACCTCGGCATCAAGCTCGAGAGCCTCGAGCTCACCGACCTCGGCAAGTCCAAGAGCATCGTCGTCGAGAAGGAGAACACCACCCTCGTCGAGGGCGGCGGCAAGAGCTCCGAGATCCAGGGCCGCGTGAACCAGATCCGCCGCCAGATCGAGGAGACCACCAGCGACTACGACCGCGAGAAACTCCAGGAGCGTCTCGCCAAGCTCGCCGGCGGCGTCGCCGTCATCCACGTCGGTGCCGCGACCGAGACCGAGATGAAGGAGAAGAAGGCCCGCGTCGAGGACGCGTTGCACGCCACCCGTGCGGCCGTGGAAGAAGGCATCGTCGTCGGCGGCGGTGTCGCCCTGCTCCGCTGCCTCCCGGCCATCGAGGCCCTGAAGCTGGACGACGTGGACGAGCAGACCGGTGTCGGCATCGTCAAGCGCGCCGTCGAGGCCCCGCTCCGCGAGCTCGCCTTCAACGCGGGCGTCGAGGGCAGCCTCATCGTCCAAGAGGTCAAGCGCCGCAAGGGCAACGAAGGCTACAACGTCGCCACCGGCAACTACGAGGACCTCGTCAAGGCCGGCGTCGTCGACCCCAAGAAGGTCACCCGCTCCGCCCTGCAGAACGCCGCGTCCATCGCCGGCCTCCTCCTCACCACCGAGTGCCTCATCACCGAGATCCCGGAGAAGAAAGAGAAGCCGGCCGGTGATCCGCACCACGGCGGCGGCATGGACTACTGAGTCCAAGCCCATCCAGGCACACCCGGACGGATCAAAGCGCGGCCGCGCAAGCGGCCGCGCTTTTTTGTGCCCGCCGTCCGCGAGGTAAACTGTTGCGTCACGCCTTCGTGTCCCCACACTCCGCCGCGCCGCGCGGGGAAGTCCCTGTCGCGGCGCTCCCACGATGACTGCGATCCTCGCTCTAGAAGACGGTTCGGTGTTCC
>JANNAJ010000407.1:0-3152 GCA_031384285.1 Verrucomicrobiota bacterium | reverse complement strand
CGAACTAAGCAATGCCCGTGCCGCCGAATCGAGACTTATCGGTTGCCTCCCGGAGCGTGCGGGTGGTTCGCTACGCGTACGTATGGATTCCGCTCCCACCGGCCGAGGGCTGTCGCTCACCCATTGGCTGGTCATCCTCATCGCGGTGATCGGCTTCGCCTTCGACACCTATGAGCTGCTGATGTTCCCGCTCATCGGAGGCCCGGCGGTCGCCGAGCTGCTGCAGCTTCCGGCCAACAACCCGATCGTGACCGAGTGGCTGGGCAAGATGCTCTGGATCACCGCCCTGTGCGGCGGTGTCTTCGGTCTGCTCGGTGGATGGCTGACCGACCGCTTCGGCCGCAAGACCATCCTCGCCGCCAGCATCGCGCTCTATTCGTTGTCACCGGCCTTGGCCTCGATGAGCACGAGCATCGGCGAGTTCGTCTTCTACCGGTCGGCGACGTTCGTCGGCGTCTGCGTGGAGTTCGTCGCGGCCATCACCTGGTTGGCCGAGCTGTTCCCGGACAAGAAACAGCGCGAGAAGGCGCTCGGCTGGACGCAGGCCTTCGCCTCCATCGGCGGTCTGATGGTGACCGGTGTGAACGTCTGGATCCTGGCCCACGCGAACACGCTTCCGGCGATCCCGGTCCCCGAGCCGTTCAACCCTCATGCTTCGTGGCGCTATCTCCTGCTCACAGGATTGCTGCCGGCCCTGCCCATCGCGCTGCTGCTTCCGTTCGTGCCCGAGTCGCAGGTCTGGCTGGAGCGCCGCAAGGCCGGCACGCTGCGTCGTCCGAGCTTCGGAGAGCTGTTCTCCCCCGCGCTGCGCCGCACCACGTTGGTGACGGCCGCTCTCTCGGCGTGCGCGTACGCCGCGGCGTTCGGCGCCCTGCAGCTCACGCCCACGCGCATCGTGCCCGGACTCCCCGACCTCGCGGAGCAGCGCAAGGCGCTCAAGCCGCTGCAGGACGAGGCCAAGGCGCTGAACGTCCAGCTGGTGCAGACCAACCTGCCCGCGTTCACCCAGGCCGTCGCCGACGTCCCGGGCCTCAAGGAACTCGCCGGCCAGCGCACCAAGCTCCGCCAGACCATCGGCGCCGCCACGCGGTCGCTCGCGAATGAGAAGACGCCGGACGAACAGAAAGCCGCGGCGCGGACGCAACTGGGCGGCCTGACCAACCAGCTCGCCGGACTCGACCGCCAGCTCACCGAGCTCACGGCGTCGAAACCCGAGGCCAAGAAGGCCGTGATGGAGCGCGAGAAGACCTTGGCACAGCTCGCCGCGAACCGCGCCAAGCAGGAGCCTTCGGACATCGTCGTGAAGGCGCGCGGAAACCAGGTGCAACTCTGGCAGGAGCTGGGCGGCTTGTTCGGGCGCATCGCGCTGGCGGTGCTGGTGGTGACGGCCCTGAAGCGCGGCGTGCTGCTCCGGCTCTTCATCGGGCCGGGCCTGCTGCTGTTCGCGCTGACCTACATCGACCTCTTCCGCAACCGGCCGGAGATGTTCCAGTGGGGCATCGCGCTCTGCGGCTTCATGACCGTCGCGCAGTTCAGCTACATGGGCGAGTTCCTGCCCAAGGTGTTCCCGCTGCACCTGCGCGGCACCGGCGGCAGCTTCGCCACCAACGTGGGCGGCCGGATGATCGGCACCTCGGCGGCGTTCGTGACGACCACCCTGGTCGCGCCGAACCTGCCGGGAACGACGTTCGAGCAGGTCGCGACGGCCGCGGCCATCGTCGGCACGGCCGTGTTCGTGATCGGGTTCTGCCTGAGCTTCCTGATCCCGGAGCCGAAGACAGAGGCCTGAGCCGGAACCATGCAGATGGATCCGGGTGGCACGGCCAACTTGGCCGTTCTCGGCGGCAACTTGCCGCCGATTTTCGGCACCGGAAGCGTGCCCACCAAAGGGTGCATTCCCGGCGCACCCAGAGCGGCGGGCGGGTCGCCCGCCACAACAGGCCGGTGGCCTGTTCCACCCGGACCTCTACTGCATCGTTCCGGCTGAGGAGATGGGGCGGGAGCGCAGGCGATCGGTCCGCGCTCTCCCGATCGAAGCCGGCCCGGGCCGACGAACCGTCCGCGCTCCGGTAGCGGAGACCTACACCCGCACCTTGCGGATCCACTGCTGGTTGGCTTCCCAGTAGGTGGCTTTCTTCTTCATCACCGGATCCTCGGCCGAGGGCTGCACACGTCCGTCCTCGTCCGTCGCGCGTGAGACGACGGTATGCTCGCCGGGCGTCGCGCCCTTCCAATCGAAGTGCCAGAAGCTCCAGGTGAACTTCGCGTCGATGCCGCGCGCCGGCTTCTTCTCGATCACCGCGGGCTGCCACGCGCCGTCATCGATCCTCACCTCGACCTTTGTGAGCGGAGTGCCGTCGCTCCAGGCCGCGCCGGAGACGCGCAGCGAGCCGTCGGGCCGCTTCACCACGCGGGCGGTGACGGATTTGATGCAGAGGTTGCACACCTGCGTCTCGCGCCAGTTCGTCCAGTCGGTGCCCTCGCGTTCCTCGCCGCGGATGGTGACGTACTCTCGGGCCATCCATTTGCCCATGAAACGCCGGTCGATCAGGTCCACGCGCTTGAGCCATTTCACCCAGGCGATGCCGAACCAGCCCGGCACCACCAACCGCAGAGGCGCGCCGTGGGTCTCGTCGAGCGGCACGCCGTTCATCGCCCAGGCGAGCAGGACCTCGGGCCGGGTCGCATGCTCGACGGTGAGGCTGCGGGCGAAGTTCTGGGGATAATCCTTCTCGCGGATCTTCTCGGTCTTCTCGTCGGATCCGTAGAAGACGACCTCTTCCGACCGCTTCATGAAGCCGAGCTCCTTGAGCAGCGGTCCGAGCGGCGTGCCGGTCCAGCGGATGTTCCCGATGGCGCCGGTGAACCCGGGGTTCGACCCGTTGCCACCGCATTCCAAGGTGGCGGTGATGGTCTTGTGCGGACGCGCCTGCAACTCGGCGAGCGTGAAGCTGCGCGGCTTCTTCAGGTGTCCGGTGAACTCCAGCCTCCACTTCGCGGGATCCACCTTGGCGTGGCCGTAGTGGCTGACGTCGTAGAGGTCCTCTTTGGCGGTGACCCAGGCTCCGACCTTGGACCACTGCTGCATGGCGCGCTTGGCCTCGTAGGGCTGCGGATCGAGGAACGGGACGACCTCCTCCCCGACGGCCGGC
>JANNAJ010000405.1:0-1659 GCA_031384285.1 Verrucomicrobiota bacterium | reverse complement strand
AAGAAGAGGAGCCGATTGAGCCCGTATTCCGTGGCCAGCGTTTCCGCCTCCTTGAACACGGTCTGCGCCATTTTCGCCTTCGTACCCCGAGCCTTGTGTTTGCCCGGTGATAGCGCAGGGGACGACACGAAGGTTTTGGCGGACACTCAACCTCACCCTCGGAGGGGTTCGTTTGAGAAGTGTCTTATAGATAAACATGGCGCGCGCCCCGGCGGCGGAGCCGCTCGGGGACGCGCGCCTTTTGTTCAAGCGGTCGCGGGCAGTTTGGAGAGCGGCTTGCCGTCCAGAGCCAAAATGGTGCCCTTGATGGCGACCCGCCCCTTGTCACCGGGGTTGATGCGGTCCACAAGGACCTCGATAGACGCGCCCCGAAGGCTCGCCTTGAGCCCCGGAGACGCCGCCACGTCTTCCGGCGTCAACCGGAGGACCGGAGACCACACGCAGGCTTCGCGGCCCGTCTCGACCAAAGCGAGGTTACGGGTTGCCGGCCACTTGCCGTCCGCACTCGCGGGGCGGACTTCGTCGAGCTGAACTAGGAACGTGCATTTCATGGTTTCTATGGTCTTTCTGTGATGCCGGGTAACGCCGGCGCGTCAGGGAATGATTCCCCAAAATTGCGGAAGTCTGCGGTCCGAGCCCACCAAGGCTGTTGCCACTCGCTCGGACACGTGCAGCCGTTAGCCAGGTCGAACGACTCGCAGACGGTCGAAACCCTCATCCATCGCCGATCGGCCGCGAGCTGCACCCGGAGCCAATGGTCAAGCTCGACACCATCGACGCGCACCCCTTCGAGGAGGAAGGCCGGCCGCGTAGCCGGGGCTTGCCCGAGAAGCGCCAACAGGTCGCGGTGATAGTGGAGGACGCGCGGCTTCTCCCTTCCCCCGCCGATGCTCGCACTATCGGTGCGCCGTGCCGGTCGCACCGGCTGCTTTAGCTCGGGGACGAGCTGCACGGGTGGACGGTCGAAAAGACCCAACTGCCCGAGAGCAATGGAAGCCGACGCGCTCACGACTCCTCGGGGGGACGACTGGCCCGGAAGCGGACTGCCCGGCCGGTTGGATTGCGCAACAGGTCCGGCGAAAGCGCGGGCGGACGGATAGGCCCTGCCCAGAGAATCCCGACCCATCCGTGAAGCTCGCAGAACTCATCCAGCGGAAGGCCTTCCACGAACCGCTCGCCCGGAGGGAGCTTATAGCCCTCTTCCATCATCAACCGGCACATTTCGGCCGTGGCTTCCTCCGAGATCTGCCGGCGCTCTTCCTCGCGTCCGTTCCAAATCCACCGATGGCCGGTGATGACTCGCAGGCCCGGGAACTTCGGAAGGTCCGGGGTCAACACGGCGGCATCGTCCTCGACAGACAGGACCCGCGCTTGTTCCGCCGTCTCCTCGCCGTCGCCGAACAGCGACATAAACCAGTAATGCCCCGGCTTCGTCGGCCGCTCGAATCCGAACGCCTCGGGTGTCATCGCCGGCCCTCCATCTTGCCGGCCGTCATCAGGCCACCCGACCGGACCTTGGCCAGATGCACCGCGGCAGATGCCTTTTGAGGGGCCGTGTCCATCCGGCCCACGTCTTGCCGCAATTCGAGGAACAGTTGCGCATGGGCCTCTCGCAAAGGAGCGGATTGCGCTCTGGCGACGCGCGTCGCATTGATCGCC
>JANNAJ010000398.1:0-8408 GCA_031384285.1 Verrucomicrobiota bacterium | reverse complement strand
GCGGCGGCCCCGGGCGTCGGCTCATCGGAAGCCGTGCGCAGCCCGAGGGCGGCGATGCTGGCGCGGCCTTTCTTGTGGGTGCTGAGGTCCGACAAGATCTGCGTGGCCGACTCCGGCTGCTGGGTGAGCACGAGCTGGAGGTGGTGGCCGAGGGCCGCTTCCACCGCGGTCACGTGCTCGCCCGGGACGCGCAGTTTGTCGGCGAGCGACCCGAGGACGTCCTGGCTCTGCTTGAGCGCGGCGAGCGCGCCGGCGCCGAAGCCTTCGTGCTGGGTGTCGAGCTGCTCGAGCACGTTGAGGCGGCTGCGTTTCTCCGCCTGCTGGCGGACGACCGAATCGAGCGCCTGCTGCGCGGCGTTGATCTCGCCCTGGATCGAGCGGAGGCGGAGCTGGCGCTCTTCGAGCGTGCCGCGCGAGGTCTGGACCTGGAGCTTCTCTGTCTCGACCGCGAGCGAGAACTCGGCGAGCCGGACCTCCAGCCGTTCGCGTTCCTCGGCGAGACCGACCTGCTCGGCGTTCAGCTTCTCCAGCCGGACGATGTTACCTTGTTTCTGCAGGTCGAGCTGGTTGAGCTCGTTCCGGGCGCGACCGAGCCCCTGCGCCGAGGCGAAGGCGGCCGATTGCGCCATGCGGAGCGCCTCCTGCTTCATCGACACCTCGCGCTCGACGGCGCCGAGCGCGGTGCGCTTCTCCTCCAGCGCGACCCGCAGCTGCGCGAGCGACGCCTGCGAGACCTCGAGGCGTTCGGAGACGGCGACGAGCTCGTGCTCGGCGATGGAGCGGCGTTCCTCGGATTGGGTGATGTCGTGCAGCGCCTGCTCGTTCTGGCGCTCCAGCTCTTGGAGACGCTGGCCGTTGAACTCGATCCGGCTCGCGTGGCGGTCGGATTCCGCCTTGAGCTCCAGCCCGTGCTGCTGGTCCAGCGAGATCTCCTGGTCCAGCTCGCTCAACCGCGCCCGCAGCTGCAGGATCTCGTCCTCGACCCGGATGACGCTTTCTTGGCAGATCTCCATCTCCTTCACGGTCCGCTCGGCCTGCGATTGGCGGTCGGTGATCTCTCCCTGCAAGATATCGAACTGGTGCCGCGCCAGCTGGGTCTCGAGGTGCTGGAGCTCGGCGGCGATCGCCTTGTAGCGGCGCGCCTTGCCGGCCTGGCGCTGGAGCGAGCCGATCTGGCGTTTCACCTCCTTGATGAGGTCCTGCACGCGGAGCAGGTTCTGCTCGGTGCTCTCCAGCTTCCGCAGCGCCTCCTTTTTCTGCCCCTTGAACTTGGTGATGCCGGCGGCCTCCTCGAACACCAACCGGCGGTCCTCGGGACGGCTGGACAGGATCTGGGTGATGTTGCCCTGGGCCATGATCGAGTAGCTCGATTTGCCCATGCCGGTGCCCATGAAGAGCTGCTGGATGTCCCGCAACCGGCAGCTGGTCTTGTTCAGGAAGTACTCCGAACCGCCGTCCCGGAAGACCCGGCGCGTGACGGTGACCTCGTTGAAATCGACGGTGATCCCCGCCGCCTTGAGCTGCTCGGTATCGACATCGCCCAAGGTGAGGCTCACCTCCGCCATGCCCATGGCCTTCCGGCCGTCGGTACCGTTGAAGATGACGTCGGCCATCTCGCCGCCGCGGAGCGCTTTGGCCGATTGCTCGCCCAAGACCCAGCGGATGGCATCCGAGACGTTGGACTTGCCGCAACCGTTCGGCCCGACGATGGCGGTCACGCCCGGCTGGAAGTTCAGCGACGTTTTGTCGGCGAACGATTTGAAGCCGAGGACGGTCAGGTTCTTGAGATACATCGCGGTGGAAGTGAAGTGATCGCCGCCCGGCATCGCAAGACCAAAGCCACCAGATACAGGGGTGAGTTATTCACAATGCCACAAGATGTGGTGGCCTCCCGCGCTCCAGTGGCTTCATGGATGACGCCGATCGGAACGAAATCCGGGGCTCGAGCTGTGCCTGGGCAAATCGGGACACCCAGGTGACGAACCCGGGAGATGCCTGGGTGAGGCGGGTTCTTGGCCGGAACCATGCGATTGCATCCGGGTGGCACGGCCAACTTGGCCGTTCTCGGCGGCAACTTGCCGCCGAGTTTCGGCACCGGCAGCGCGCACGCCCAAGGGTTCATTCCTGGCGCACCGAGAGCGGCGGGCGAGTCGCCCGCCTCAACCGGGCGGTGGCCTGATCCACCCAGACCTCTGCTTCATCGTTCCGGCTGAGCTGGATCCTCGGCGGGACCCGCGTTCCGGACCGGCAACCTCGCGGCGGGGGCAGCGGTTCGGTTTGGTCGGCCCGCGTTCCTTGACTTGGATAGTCGCGTCCCTAGGCTCGCCGCGCATGAATCGTTGGTTCCTCCGTGGCGCGCTGGTGCTGGCGTGTCTGCTAGCCTCCACCGCTCGTTGCCCGGCCCCGGTGATCTATCGTCCGGGTGAGGGTTGGACCTACGAACCCGTCGGCAGCGAAGGCGCCAAATGGGTCCGGAAACGCGCCAAGGACCAGCTCCAGGTGGCGCAGGAAGCCTTCGACCAGAAGCAGGTCAAGCTCGCCCTCAAGGCCGCCCGCCGCGTGGTGAAGATCTGGCCGCTCTCCGACCACGCCGGCCCCGCGCAATACCTCATCGGACGCTGCTACGAGGAGCGCAAGATGGACGAGCGGGCCTTCAAGGAATACCAGCGCGCGCTGCTCCGTTATCCGAAGCTGCCGAACTACGACGAGGTCCTCCATCGCCAGCAGGACATCGCGATCCGCTTCCTCGGCGGGCAATGGTTCAAGCTCTGGGGTTACATCCCGTTCTTCCCGTCGATGGACAAGACCGCGAGCCTCTTCGAGCAGGTCGCCAAGAACGGCCCCTTCAACGAGACCGGTCCGAAGGCGTTGATGAACGTCGGTGCCGCCCGCGAGAAACAGAAGAACTACCCGCTCGCCGTCAAAGCCTACGAGCGTGCCGCCGACCGTTATCACGACCGTCCCGCGGTCGCGGCCGACGCGCTCTACAAGGCCGGTTCCGCCTGGGACAAACAGGCCAAACGCGCCGAGTACGACCAATCGATCGCCAAAGCGTCGATCGAGACCTTCCAAGATTTCGGGGCGCTCTACCCGACCGATCCGCGCGTGCCCGGCACCTTGAAGACCATCGCCTCGCTTCGCACGGAGCAAGCGCGCGGCGCCTACGAGACGGCCCGCTTCTACGAACGCTACAAGCGTTGGCAGGGCGCGCTCGTCTACTACAACGAGGTGCTGCTCAAAGACGCCAACTCACCCTTCGCCGCCGAGGCCCGTGCCCGCATCGAGAAGCTCAAACCGAAGGCCGAGGAACAGCGCAAGAAGGTCACGGAATACGAGCAGAAGCTCCGGGCCAGCTCCAAAGCCGCAGTCACGAACGCGGTCCCCGACAAGGTCGAGAGACCCGAGAAGCGATGATCCCTTTGTCCCGGCCGTCCCTCGCCCTAGCCCTCGCTCTGGGCGCGTTGCTGACGGGTTGTGCCGGCTATCAGCTCGGTCCGACCAACGGCACGCCCGCCGGTGGCCGGTCCGTCGAGGTCGCCCTCTTTCCCAACCGGACGCTTGAGCCCCGCCTGAGCGAGCCCGTCGCCCAAGCGCTGCGCAAACGGCTCCAACAGGACGGCACCTTCCGCTTGGCCACGCATGGCGACGCCGATGTGATCGTGACCGGCGAGCTCACCCGGTTCGAGCGCGTGCCGCTCAGTTTCCAGCGCACCGACATCATCACGACCCGCGACTACGACGTGCACCTGACCGCGCGCGTCCATGCCGTCGAACGCGGTTCCGGCAAAGTGCTTCTCGACCGCGACGTCGTCGCCCGGACGACCATCCAGAACAACGCCGACCTCGGCAGCGCCGAACGGCAATCCGCACCGCTCCTCGCCGAGGACCTCGCCCGCAAGGTGTCGGCCCTTCTGGTGGACGGGTCGTGGTGAACGAAGAAGGGATCCCGAAGATGAACGGCGGCCTCAAGACCCACTCGATGATCCGCCGGGCCTTCGCGGCGACTGCTGCGCTCGCTTCGATCGCCGCCAGCACGGCGTCCGCCGCCGATTGGCCGCAGTGGCGCGGTCCAGCACGCGACGGCATCGCGGCGGAACCGTTCCCTGCGCAGCTTCCGGCCCGACCGACCGCGGTATGGCGCAAGCCGATCGGCCACGGCTACGCCGCTCCGGTCGTCGCCGCCGGCAAGCTGCTGTTCCTCGACGATTCCAGCGGCCAGGAGACGGCCCGGTGTCTCGACGCCGCGACGGGCAAGGAGCTGTGGTCCGTCCCGATCGGGGAGAATTTCGCCGACGAGTTCGAACCTGGCCCGCGTTGCGCTCCGCTGGTCGATGGCGACCGGGTGTACGTGCAGACCTGTCGCGGCGAGTTCCGTTGCCTCGCGCTCGCCGACGGCGCGACCCGTTGGCGCTTCCATTTCGCCGATTTCGGCATGGTCTGGGTCGCGGACAAGAGCGGCGGCCCCGGTGCTGCGAGCCGGCGCGGGAACTCCGGCTCTCCGGTCGTCGAGGGCGACCGTATCATCATCCAGATCGGCAGCGCGGACGGCGCCTGCCTCGGCGCGTTCGACAAGCGGACCGGCAAGCTGGCGTGGAAGTCCCAGAACGACCTCACCACCTATTCGTCGCTCATGTCCGGTACGCTCGCCGGTCGGCGGCAGGTCGTCGCGGCGACCTGTGACGGCTTGCTCGCGGTCGCGGTCGAGACCGGCGCCCCGCTGTGGCGGGTGCCGTTCAAGACCGGCGCGAACCGCAACGTGCTCACGCCCGTCCTCGGCGACGACACGGTCACGTTCGCCAGCCACACCACCGGGCTGCAGTGCCAGCGGATCGTCGCCGATGGTGCCGGGATCAAACCGGTCGAGGTCTGGTTCAACCGGCAGATGCGCATCAACCTTCCCACGCCGGTCGCCGTCGGGGGCCATCTGTACGGGCACGGCGAGAACAAGAACTTCGTCTGCGTCGACCGCGCGACCGGCAAGGTGGCGTGGAGCCAGAGCGGTTTCGGCGACGTGACCTCGACGATCGCCTCCGGCAAACAGTTGCTCGCGCTCACCGACCGCGGAGAAGTGCTGCTCCTCGCCGCGGACCCGGCGCGCTACCAGGAGACCGGGCGGTTCCAGGCCTGCGGCAAGACCTTTGTGCATCCGGCCTTCTCGGACGGCGTCGTCTACGTCCGCGATAGCCGCGAGCTGGTCGCCTGGAAGATCCGCTGAACGCGTCGGACGGCGGTGGTCCGCCCGGAAGGTTCGCGGATGCCCCGGCATCATCCCGCTTTGGTGACGCGTGGCAGGGGGCGGCGCCGGTTCGCGGAAGGGTTTCCTGAGCGGGCGCGCAGCGGCTCCTTCTTTCCGGCGAGACGTGAACGATGGCGCTTTGCAGCCGCTGATTCCAGACACGCCCCGCACGACCGTCGCCCGCGATTCAATCTCGACACTGCCGTCCGCCTAGGCACTCTCGTGGCGTCCCCCTCCAGTGCGTCCTTCGCAGGCGTGCGTCTGATCGGCATATCTGCGTCGGCGTCCCGTCGAATAGAACGGGTGCGGAGACGGACCGGCATCGACCGTGTCCTGCGCCCTACGTTCCGGAGATCCGGGGCCATCAAGAAATCCGCCTATGCTCACTGAAGGTTGGAGCTCGTTGCAGAAGTCTCTGGAACCGGTCCTGAGCAACCCGCTGGTCTTGGCGGGGCTCATGCTGGCGTTGCTGGTCGCCTGCGTCTTCGTCGCGTTCTGGTTGAACCGGGCGATGGATGATTTCAGGACCGGCCGCTTCCCGCCTTGGGCCTACCGATTGACCGGTAACAAGCGCCGGCTCAGCCGTGCTTTGGAGCGCGAACGCCGCACCCAAAAAACCGAGCGGGCCGATGTCGTCTGAGCCGCCGATGCCCGGGACGTGGAGGCCGGTGCGGTCGCTCGCACCGGCCCTGCTCCGAGGCGGTGACGCCTCCGGTCCGCTTCACTTCACGTCGAACCGGTGCACGCGGCCGGTGACGTTGTACTCGGCCACGAACAGGTCTCCGCGGGCATCGAACGCGACGCCGTGCGGAGAGATGGTCACGCCGGTCTGCCATTGCTCCGGTTTCACGCCGTTGCCGCCCACACCTGGCCCCGTGTAGGTGCCGAGCCGGTCCACGACCTTGCCGGCCTTGTCGAGGATGGTGACCCGCCCCTTCAACTCGCCGATGGCGGCGTAGTCGCCGTGGATGGCGACGGCCGCGGGCAGGAGAAGATCGGTGGCGACGACGCCCAAGAACTCGCCGGTGAGCGACATGTGGACGACACGCATGTTCGCCCGGTCGCAACCGATGATCCGTGCCGGCGTGAACCGCGTGTCGATGGCGATCTTGTGGAGCGTCTGGAAACTGTACGGGGCCTTCTTGCCGCCGAAGGAGGCCAGGTACTTGCCGCTGTGGTCGAAGCGGTGCACGTAGTCGCTCGCGTATCCGTCGGTGACGTACATGTCCCCGTTGGGCGCGACATCCATCGCGGTCAACGCGACCGAGCTCTTCCCTTCCTTGTTGTGGTTCTTGAACTCGTCCGGGATCACCGAAGCGGGGATCATCAGCACGACCTTCCCGTCCAACCCGATCTTCACGATGCTCTGCGCGCCGATGCGCGGACCGTAGATGAACTCTCCGTCGCGCTGTTTGCGGATCACGAACCCGTGGAAGTCGCTCGGGGCGTCGGGCACGTTGCGGACGAACCGGCCGTCCGCGGCATAGACCTGCACCCCGGCCTTCGGGTCCTGGACGCTGACGTAGACCTCGCCCTTCGAGCTGACAGCGATGTCGCCGTGCATGTCGCCGATCTTGGGGCGGCCCTCGGGCAGCTTCAGCCAATCGGTCGCCGCCTTGAAGTCGGAGGCGGCAGCTTGGACGAGGACGATGGCACCGGCGAAAAGGACGAGGATAGGATTCTTCATGGCAATCGGACAGGCAGACGTGGACAGGGGGTACGCGTTGGACCGTTTCGGGCGAGCGGCCCGGTGTCAAGCATCGGCCTGAAGAAGGGTGCGATCGGAAGTGGCGGACACTCGTAGCGCAGACTGGCCTTGAGTTCGTCGGGCAGGCTGTCGAGCCTGCCGGTTCCGGGGACTGTCAGTCCCCAGAACATCATGGACATCCCAAGTGTCCCGCACAGCCGGGCATTTCGGCGGACTGGAAAGTCCGCCGAACCGGCAGGCTGGAAAGCCTGTCCGCCACTTCCGATCGCCCCCCTGAAGAAGGGTTCGGTCCGAAGCAGCGGACACCTGCCGGGAAACGTCTCTTCGAGGGACCAAGAACTTGTCGTCTGGGTGAAGTGGAGGGTTGATGTCCGCGCTATGCACCCCGACGAGGAATGGTTGATCGTGGACACCGAGACGACGGGCAGGAACCGGCCGATCCACGCCGTCGAGATCGCGGCGCAGAGGATGCTCGGATGGGAACGGTCCGGTCCGGTCTTCGGGGTGCTTTTGGACCACGATGTGCCGATCGAACCTGATGCCGAAAGGATCCATGGATACTCGCGCAGGCACTTGAGACTGCACGGGCGAGATCCCGAGGATGCGCATCAAGCGTTCAGGGCTTATGCGGGGGAGCGCCCCGTGGTCAGCTACAACCTGGGTTTCGACTGGGACCAGGTGTTGGTCCCGGAATACCAGCGGCTCGGAGTCCGGCAGTCCGGGACGAAAGGGTTCTGCGCGCTCTGCCTTTGCCGGCGCGTGGTGACGGAGACCGACAACTACCGGCTGGAGACCTTGAAAGAGCATTTCAGGCTTTCATCGAAGCAATCGCATCGCGCTGTCCACGATGTGGAATCGGTGGTCGTGTTGTTCGAGTCGCTGATCCGAAAGCGGCTTGGATCGGCGGGCATCGTGGGGCTCCAGGCGGTGTCCGACTTCAGCCGTAGGACCCCGGTCGCCAAGTGCAGGGATCAGCTGCGACCCGGTTGATGGGAGAGCCAACCGAGGAACAGCCCTTGGAACGATGCTGTCCCCACGGGGGATGCTCCCCGCTTCGCGTCCCGCCACGATGCATCCGATGCACGCCGAGGTCCGCCTTCACGGACCCGCCAAGCCCGAGGGTGGACAAGTTGGCGGTCGCGGTCTGCAGCTCCGGTTCCGGGATGCTCGGCGGTGATGAACGCCTGCACCTGTTCCAACTGAGCCTTGATCGGTCTCGACGCATGATTCCTCGGCACCCGGCTCTCCGGAGAGATCAGGCATCACATGTAGCCCTGGGCCCCCACATCTCCGCGGCTGCATCTCCGACGTCCCGCCCATGCTGTTTTCAGCTTCTCCGCGACTTTCCTCTGTCCGATTTATCGAAGCAGGCCCGCGATTTCTCTTTGGTCTTGGCGGGTTGTTCCATGACTTCTTGGCGATCTGGCAGGCAGCGAGGCCGGCAGAGGAGGTGACGATCTTCTT
>JANNAJ010000365.1:0-1677 GCA_031384285.1 Verrucomicrobiota bacterium | reverse complement strand
ATCAGGCCGAAGCGAGCCTTCTGCTCCGCGGCCTTGATGTCGGTCTTGTTCTGGTTGACCTGGATCTCGTACGCCTGCTGCGCCTCGGTGAGACCTGAGGCGGTGCTCTGGAAGGTGATGTCCTGGTTGACGAGGTTCTGTTTGAGCTTCGAGGAATCCAGCTCGACCAGGACCTTGTTGGTCTTCACGTCGTCCTCGGTGACCAGGTAGCCCTCGTCGACGATCTTGAGGATCTTGACCGGTTCGCCGCGGACCTCGGAGCGGATCTCCTGGGATTGGAGCGCCTCGATGCTGCCGCCGACGAGGACCTTGATGTCGAGCGGCCCGCGCTTGGCGACGACCGTGAGGTTGTCGGAAGCGGCCTTCGACGGGCGCACCACCGTCCAGAGGAGCCAGAGCAGCGCGATGCCGCCGAGCGCGAGCTGCCAGCGGGGGCGGGAGCGGAGGAAGGCGGAGATGGTCATTGTAGAGAAGTGCGGCCGTGGACGGGCGGGCGGGCGGGCGAACCGGTGGAAGAGGCGCGTGGAAACAGACGGGCGTTCCCGCCCGCTTGCTTGCCGGTTTTCCGCTCAGCTCGCGCGGATCGGGTCATGGCTTGGGGGCGGTGTCCGGTGCGGCGGGCACAGGGGCCTCGAACCACGAGCCGTCGTCGCGGACGAAGAGCAGACCCATGTCGCGCCAGTAGCGGAGGCGGGCGAGGTTGTAGTTGACCAAGGCCGCGGTGCGGGCGTTGCGGGCGGCGTTGAGATCGGCTTGGGCATCGAGCAGGTCGCGGGTCTGGCCGCGGCCGAGCTGCATGCGGAGCTCCTGCTCCTCGACGCGGCGTTCGCCCAGTTTGACGCCGAGCTCGGAGTTCTCGTGGTTGCGGCGGGCCTGCTCGATCGATCGCCAATCGCTGGCCACCTGGAGGCGGACGTTGTCCACCGCGAGCGCGAACTCCCGTTTCGAGCGTTCGGCGCCGATGATCGCGCGGCGGAACTGGTTCCTCTGGCCCTTGCGGTCGAGCCCCAGGTCCACCTGCAGACCGGCGTTCCATTGGTACAGGCGCGGGTCGGGCACCGGGAGCCCGCTGGTACCGGAGTTCGAGAAGCCCGCGCCGGCGACGGCGTCGACCTGCGGCAGCAGGTTGCTTTTGGCGATGGGGACGCGACGGGCGGCGTCCTCGACCTGCTCACGGCCGGTCTGGAGGTCGAGACGCGTGGCGAGCGCGACCGGGACGGCTTGTTCCACT
This sequence comes from Verrucomicrobiota bacterium, assembly GCA_031384285.1. Lineage (GTDB taxonomy): Bacteria > Verrucomicrobiota > Verrucomicrobiia > Limisphaerales > UBA9464 > CAIVQB01. The sequence continues at coordinate 446 of JANNAJ010000365.1, read as the reverse complement.
GGGACACCGGGCTCGGCGATCTTCAACCGCGCGAGCTCGTGGTCGTCGAGCACGACCTTGGAGGTGACCGGGATGCCGAGGCTGATCTTGAAGCGGTCCAACGCCTCCCGGTAGCCGCGGACGGATTCGCCCCAGCGCGTCTCCGAGTTGAGCTCGGCTTGGCGGAACTGGTCGAGCGAAGCGCTGGGGCGCTGGCCTTCGTCGGCGAAGGCCCGTTCCCGCGCGACGTTCTGCCGGGACCGCGCCAGGTCGAGGAACGAGTTCTTCGCCGTGTCCCGCGCTTGGAGCACGTTGTAGTAAGCCGCCGCCGTCTCCACTGCGAAGGTCTGCCGGTATTGGGCGAAATCGCGCAGCCCGTAGAGCAAGGTCCGCTCGGCCTGCGTCAGCGCCTCCATGTTCACCTTGAAGCCGGCCCCGCGCAGCAGCGGCTGCGTGAGCGTGGCGCC
>JANNAJ010000337.1:0-2019 GCA_031384285.1 Verrucomicrobiota bacterium | reverse complement strand
ATGCGCGGCACGCTGGGTTCGCCATTTTTCCGCCTTTCCCCCGCGCCGTGTCTGCGTAGCGTCCGGACGTGTCATCCCGGCGACTTGTTCTCGTACTGCTGGCCTTCGTGGCCGGATCCATGCCTTCCGCGTCGATCGCGGCGACCAACGACCCCGTCGTCCGCATGCTCGTCCCCGGCTTCACCGTGACCGAACTGCCGGTCCGCCTATCGAACCAGAACAACCTCCGTTTCGCGCCGGACGGCTCCCTCACCGCGCTCGGCTACGACGGCCGCGTCTGGCGCCTCCGCGACACCGACGGCGACGGCATCGAGGACACCGCGGAACCCTTCTGGGACCGCCCCACCCTCAGCGTTCCGGTGGGCATGGCGTGGACCACCCAAGGCCTCTACGTCGCGTACCATGGCAAAGTGTCGCTGCTCCGCGACACCGACGGAGACGGCCGCGCCGACGCCGAGGAGGTCGTCGTGTCCGATTGGCCGGCAACCGACAGCACCAGCGGCGGCGTCGATGCCGCCGCCCTGACGCTGGATCCCGCGGGCAACATCTACTTCGGCCTGCTCGTCGCGGATTACTCCAACGCCTACCGCCTCCGGAAACGGAAGGACCTCCGACCCGAGGACAAGGCGTGGCTCGCCGCGAACGGACGCGCCGCAGAAGGCGATCCCGAGGAACAGGTCTCGCTCTACGACATCGCGTCGCGCCGCGGAACCATCCAGCGGTTCAGCCCCCGCTCGAAGAACCTCGCCACCATCGCCACCGGTATCCGCGTTCCCTACGCGCTCGCCTTCAACCGCGCCGGCGACCTGTTCAACACCGACCAAGAAGGCGAGACCTGGATGCCCGACGGCAATCCGCTCGACGAGTTGAACCACATCGTCATCGGCCGCAACTACGGCTTCCCGCCCCGCCACGACCGTTGGCTCCCGGACCTCGTGAGCGAACCGCCCGTCGTCGCCTTCGGCCCGCAGCACCAGAGCACGTGCGGATTGGTCTTCAACGAACCCCGCGCCGCGCTCAACGCCGATGCCGCCACGAGATCCGCCGCGGCGACCGCCCCGACCACCACGCGCCTCCCCGCTCCGCCCGTCCCCGTGCCGCGGAGCCGGAAGGACGCGCCCCCTGCCCCGCCGCTTCCGCCCGGCAGCACCGGCGATACACTGGTAACAGTCCGCGCGCCGCTTCCCGCCGCGCCGGCGCAAGGTCTCTTCGGACCGGCCGCGTGGGAAGGCGACGCCTTCGTCGCCGGCGAATCCCGCGGCAAGATCTGGCGCACGCGCCTCGTCAAGACGCCCCGCGGCTACGTCGGGAAGAGCCAACTCATCGCGCGCCTCTCGATGCTCACGATGGATCTCGCCATCTCGCCGAAGGGCGATCTCTACGTCTGCTGCCACAGCGGTCCGCCGGATTGGGGCACCGGCCCGAAAGGCGAAGGCAAGATCTTCAAGATCTCCTACACCGACGCCAAGGCACCCCAACCGGTCGCTGTCTGGCCTGCGACCCCGACCGAAGTGCGCGTGGCCTTCGACCGGCCGCTCGATGCCGCCTCGGCCGGAGCGCCGACGCCGTCCATCGAGTTCGGCGCGTACGTCCGCGCCGCCGATCGTTTCGAGACGCTCAAGCCGCCCTACGCCGTCGTGCAACAGCAGGCCGCCACGCCGCGCGGACATCTGGCCGTCCATCGCACCCGCTTGGAGGACGGCGGCCGCACCTTGGTCATCGGCACCGATCCGCATCCGCTCGCCGTGACCTACGCCCTGACGCTTCCCGGCGTGAAGGCCGCCGGCGAACCGGGCGCCGGAGCGACGCTCGACTTGGACTACGACCTGTCCGGCGTCGAAGCCGCGCTCACCTCGCCCGGGAAACCCGAGCGCCGCCTCTGGCAACCGCATCCCGACGCCGAGGTCGCCGCCGCCATGACCCGAGGATCCGCCGCGCACGACGCCTTCCGCGCTCAACGCGACGGGATCGGGGAGACATCACCGGAGAGGGCGTAAGAGCGGGGGGGCGTGCAAGAGT
>JANNAJ010000323.1:0-4813 GCA_031384285.1 Verrucomicrobiota bacterium | reverse complement strand
GAAGGTCTCACGCTGGATAAAACGCTCCCCCTCAATCTTTCGGTGACCTACGCGTCGGTCGCCGGAACCGGTGAGCCCTACCGCTACCAGTTCATCGTCGTGCGGGACTACGAGAAACAACCGGCCAAGCGTCGTTCGACGACCATCTCGCTGACCGAGGGCACCAAGAACGATCTTTTCGTGCTCCGCGAGGTGCACGGCCCAAAGGACAATCCGACCGAAGTCGTGATCGAGGTGTTGTCCGGAAACGAACGCGTCACCTTGTCCAAGGACAAAGTTTACACCAAGGGGATGGATTTCGCCGCGGACCTCCGTTACGAGGCCGAGAACAAGAAGTTCACCGCGAAACGCGCCGACGAATCCTTGGTGTTGTCCGGTGTGACGTACAAGATTGTTGCCATCCAAAAAGACGAGCTTGTAGTCTCCGCGCCTAATCAAGTCCGCACCACCATCAAGCTTTCCCCTGCGCCCTGATCAGAGCCCGACCCGTTACGCTTTCGAGTTCCAACCGAGAAGAACCCCATGACCAAAGTGTCCAAACTCCTCCGCGTGTTCCTGCTGTGCGCCTGTGTCCAAGGTGCGTTGGGGCAGGCCCCGAGCCAGATCGCTGAAGAAGAAGCCATCCGGCGTCAGGAAAAGGCGATCCTGTTGCGCAGCACGCTTGAGGCAGCTCAGACGGCGCAGAAACAGAACGATCTCAAGACCGCCGCCAAGCTCTACGAAGATGCGTGGTCGTTGACCGAGGTGCTCGGGGCGAACGTGGAGGCCGAACGCCGCCAGACCGTGGCCGGTCTTTCCGGGTCGCGCCTGCAGTTGGCCATCGCCGCGCAACGTGCCGGCGATGCGCGCGAAGCGGATACCCAGGTCACCCGCGCGCTGAAGGTCGATCCAAACAACACGGTCGCCAAAAGCTTCAAGAAAGATAACGACCGCCGACTGGCTGAGCTCCAGGGGAAGTTGCCCAGCGAAGCGGTCTTGGCCCGTGCCGCCGACCACAGCACCAATATGGTGAAGGTCGCGTCCTCGGTGCAGGACGGTGTGGTCCTGTACCAGATGAACAAGCTGGACGAGGCCGAGGAGGTCTTCCAGAAGGCGATCAAGCAGCAACCTGAGAACCAGGCCGCCTACTACTACCTGAACCTGATCCGCGAGGCGAAGTTCACCCGTGCGGCCAAGAACAAGTCTCTGACCACCAAGGACCGGTTGGTCGAGGTAGAGCAAGCTTGGGAAACGCCCAAATCAAACCTCCCGGTCGCCAACCCGTGGGCCAAGACCAACCTTATCCACACCGGTGGTGGTCGCCAGATCATCGCCAGCAAGCTCGACCGGATCATCCTCAATGACGTGAAGTTCGATGGCCTCCCGTTGTCCGAGGTCGTCAAGTATCTAGAAGAACAAGCCAAAGCCCGCGATCCGGAGAAGCGGGGCGTGAATTTCCTCATCAGCTCCAGCATCGACGTCCCGACCCCGCAGGCGACCCAGCAGTTCGACGCGACCGGCCAACCCGTGGCCTCTGCTCCGGTTGAACCGCTCGACCTGAACAATGTCGTCATCCGTCTCAACCCCGGTCTGCACAACGTCCGGTTGGCCGACGCGTTGGACGCCGTGACCAAGGTCTCCGAAAAACCGCTCAAGATCTCGATCGAGGACTACGCGGTGATCTTCACACAACGTCTTCCGGAACCGGTCCAGTTGCACACCCGCCAGTTCCGTGTCGACCCGAACACGTTCATGCAAGGGCTTGAGAGCGTCTCCGGAATCGATATCGGGACGACCTTCCAGAGCACCGGTGGCGGTGGCGGCGGCGGTGGCGGCGGCGGTGGTGGCGGCGCCCAAGGTGGTCAGGGCGGCGGTATCTTCAACGTTCCCCGTGTCGACGTCAGTTCCAGCTCCAGCCAAGGCGGCGGCGGCGGTGGCGGCGGTGGCGGCGGTGCAGGCGGCCAAGGCGGCCAAGGCATCACCGGGGTCACACGCACCAACCTGATGGCGAATGTCCAGGTGATGGTGCGTCAGTTCTTCGCTGCCGCAGGTGTCAACTTCCCGCAGACGGCCCTTCCGGGCGTCGGTGGCGCGGGCGGTGGGGGCGGCCTCGGTGGCCAAGCCCAGCAACAGCAGTTCGGTCTCAACGGACAGGCGCAGGAAGTGGACGCAAAAGCGCTGTTCTTCAACGACCGTACCGGCATCTTGTTCGTCAGGGCCACACTGTCCGACCTCGATATCATCGAGAAGGCCATCCAAGCGTTGAACGTCGGCCCGGCCAACATCGAGATCGAGGCGCGTTTCGCCGAGATCAGCCAGACCGACAGCAAGGCGCTCGGGTTCCAGTGGTTCTTGGGCAACTTCCTGATGGGTGGTGGAAAGGTCGGCCTGAGTGGTGGAACGGCTCCCTCATACCAAGGGCAGGCAACTGCGGCCAACCCTGATGGGGTGTTCCCGCAGTATGGAAATATTTTGCCTTCAGGCAGTGACCAGAATGTCACCGCCGGCCTTCGGAACATCGACGGAAATCAAAGTGCCATCCCGACGGTCGCGACGCTCAGCGGTATCCTAACCGATCCGCAGTTCCGTGCGGTCATCCAGGCCCTTGATCAACGTGATGGCGTCGAGTTCCTCATCGCACCGAAGCTGGTGACCCAGAGCGGACGTCAGGCCCACATCTCGGTGAACGATGCCCGCACGGTCGTCGTGGGTGTCGGTCAGAACCAACAAGGTTCGGGTGGCGGCACCGGCAACACAGCGAACGGTGCCAACGGCAACACGGGTGGCGGCGGCGCAGTGGCGACCGCGATCCAATACCAGACCACGGTGTTCCCGTTCGGTCCCACCTTGGATGTCGTCCCCTACGTTTCCGCCGATGAGGCCACGATCCAGATGACCATCATCCCGAGCCTCACCGAGTTCGTCGGCTATGACGATCCGGGTGGCTTTGTCCCGCAATCCCAGTCTGTTGCAGGCAACACGGTCGGAACCTCGCTGAAGGCGGTCTTGCCGCTCCCTCGCATCCGGGTCCGGCAAGTCGTCACCAGCGCCACGGTATGGGACGGGCAGACGGTCGTCTTGGGCGGCTTGATCTCCGAAGACTCCAAGAAGTCGCGGGACAAGGTTCCGGTGTTGGGCGACATCCCGGTCTTGGGACGCCTCTTCCGCAGCGAGAACTCGCTGAGCATCAAGAAGAATCTCGTGATCTTCGTGACCCCGACGATTCTCGACCCATCCGGGCATCGCGTGAACGATCCGCGCAACCTCCCATTCGATCCCAACTCGATCCCGGCGGCCACTACGACCGCGATCAAGTGACAACAACGGGCTAAGGAGCAGGAGGTCTGCGCCGTGGGCGGGGACCGACTGTTGACAACTGTGAACGGACAGTCAAATTGACAAGCTTATGCCGAGTCTGAGTTTCAATGCGCCGAGACCGTGCCTAGGTCGGGTCGGCTTGGCCTCCGCCCTCGCGGTGTTGTCCGCGTGGGCTGGGCTGGGATCCACCGGGTTCGTCGATGACGGGGGTGAGTTCCTGCCGCTCGGCGTCCCTGCTGGCGACCAGACGAGCCCCGCCGTGGCGATCAATGCCGAGGGAGGTTATGTCGTCTGGCAGGAGAACAGCGGTGCCGCGGGCACGTACACGATCCGGGCGCGTCGCCTGAACCGGGCGCTGACCGGATGGTACCGGTCGTTTGTCGTCAATTCCGCCGTCGAAGGCAGTCACGAAGAACCGCAGGTCGTCCAATTGCCCGATGGTGGAGCCGCCTTTTTCTGGCGCGGCGGACCGGTCGGAAAACAGGGGATCTACGGTCGCTTCCTCCGGCCCGGTGGTGGCAACACCGCCAATTTCCTCGGTGACGATCTTGAGATCAGCGCCGCAGGCGGCAAACAGAACCAGAACATCAGCGCGACCGCCCTCAAGGACGGAAGCGTGCTGGTGACGTGGGCCAACTACGGCGATGACGGAAGCGGCTTCGGGGTCTTCGCCCAACGCCTATCGGTCACCGGCGAGAAGATCGGCGGCAAGTTCCAGATCAACTCGACGACCGCCTCCAATCAACGTTCCCCGTCGGTGACCGCGATGCCCGATGGTGGTTTCACCATCGCTTGGGTCTCCGAGGGACAACGGAGCAACCCGTCCCGCGACATCCTTTGCGATGTCTATGCGCGGGTTTTCGGACCTTCTGCCATAGCGAACACCGGCGAGATGCGTCTGAACCAGGGACTGAATCTGGCGGCCACTCCGTCGGTGGCCGCGACCGCGGATGGCGGCTTCGTCGCCGCATGGGCCGAGCGCGACCACGATGTGGCCGCGAATGGTTGGGACATCATTGCCGGCTCGTTCAACCGGGACGGCGTCGCCATCAAACCCAATGTCCGGCTCAACACCTATCTGAAGTCGGACCAGCTCGCGCCTCGATTGGCCGCGGTGAACGGTTCCGTGATGGCGACGTGGTCCAGCATGGGGCAGGACGGTTCCCGGGAAGGCGTCTTCGCACGCAGTTTCGGTTCCACCTTGGAGTTGCTCGACGAAGAGTTCGGCGTCAACCAGACCACCATCAGCCAACAAAAGGATCCGGTCATCGCTGCGGATTCGACCGGCAGGGTGTTGTCCGTCTGGACATCGTTCAACTCGCTGGAAAGCGGGTTTGATCTCGTCGCCCGTAAATTCGCCGCTCCGGCGTCGATCGCCAAGCTCACCTGTGACATCGCCAAGACTGCCGATGGTGTGAAGTTGTCTTGGGTGACCGAAACCGGCCGCACCTACCAGGTGCAACGCTCGACGGATGCGTCGAACTGGGATGGTGCCTATAAAACCGACCGCTTGGCG
>JANNAJ010000223.1:0-1861 GCA_031384285.1 Verrucomicrobiota bacterium | reverse complement strand
AGTCTCCTGAGCGGGACCCGCAGGACAGATGGGGCCGCGCGGCAGCGCGGACCCTACCCAAGATGGTAGGGACGGGCTGCCGCCCGTCCGTGACTTCTCCCCTCGTCGTCGGCATCGGCAGCACGCCGAAGCGAACCGCGGCCACGGGCGCATCCGGACCCCGGCGCGCCAAGGCTCATCCGGCGGCCACGGTCATGCCGGCGGATGATCCCGTTCCCCTTGGCGAGTTCGCCGTGGCCGGCCTCGGGCCGCCGTTCACTTCAACAGCCAATCGGCGACGGTCTCGGCCTTCGCATCCGCGTCCAGCTTGCCTGCACCGAGCGCGAGCAGCGCCGGCACGTCGCCGTACTTGGCGCCGCCGGGCAGGAAATCGGGCGAGCGCAGGTCGAGCAGCTTGCCGAAGCGGAACTCGCCGATGTGGATCGCCGCGCGGTCGAACGCGCCTTCGGATTGCGCGCGCGCCGCCGCCGCCACCGGGCCGGTGCCGTCGAGCGCGACGAGGCTGATCTGCTTCGAGGGACGCTCGTGGCCGCGGATGTAGCTCACCGCGGTGAGCACGTCGTGGACTCGATGGACGAAGACCGCCGGGTTGTAGCCGAAGGTGTAGGCTCCGGCCTCGCGCGGGTTCTTCACCCGGGGTGTCCGGGTGAGGGGACGTCCGTCGGCGAGCGACTCGCCTTGGTACAGCAGGTCGATGCCGAGCACGGTCGCGCCGGAATCCACCAGCTTTCGTACCTCGGGCTTGAGCTCGCCGCCGGCGGTGTAGAGGCCGGCTTTCCCTTCGGCGGTGAGCCAGAGGACGGTGTGGCCGTTCCACTGCTTGGGATAGCAGAAGACCGCGGGCAATTCTTCGTGGTAGCTCGTGTTGCGGAGCAGGCCGGCCATCTGGATCCAGCCGCCCTTGTCCTGTTTGTCCTTCATCTCCCACGCGGCCTGGCCGGCATCGGCGAGGCCGCCGTCGAGCACGATGTCCCATCCGCCGCGCAACACCTCGCGGTGCTTCTCCGGCGACGACTCCTTGAGCTTGGCGATCTGGCGCCGGGCATCGGCGTCCCAGGCCTTCAGCAGCTTGCGCTCGAAATCCGGGTCCGCGGCGGCGGGTGCCGGGTGCTGCGCGTCCCACACCGAGAGCTCGGCGCGGGAGAGGCGCTGGTAATCGCGCTCGACCACCGGCTCGGTCTGGCCGAGGTGGAAGTGGCGGTTGAGCCAAGTGTAGAAGGCCGAGCGCGAGACGGCGTTGTAGTTGTGCGGGAAATGTTCGCCGCGATGGAGCATCACCTCCTGCGGCGCGCCGAGGAAGGTGTAGAGCTGCTTGAGCTCCGGGAACCCTTTGGTCGACATCTCCTTCGTCCAGTCGTCGGCGCTGGTCATGCCGAGCGGCTTCGGCGCGAAGAGCGCGGCGAACTCAACGTTGCCGGTGCCGACGCGCAACAGGCTCGCGTTCTCGCAGGTGCATCCGCCTTGCATCCCGGTGCTGACCATCACCGCGGGGAACGACAGCGTCACCCGCGGGTCGATGGCCGACACGAGCATCGTCTGCGTGCCGCCGCCGCTCGCGCCGGTGACCGCTACGCGCGCCGGGTCGACCTCCGGCAGGTCGAGCACGAAGTCGAGCGACCGCACGGCGTTCCACGTCTGCAGGCCCATGATGCTCTGGAGATGCGCCTCGGCCTGCGGGCTGTAGAGTCCCCAGTCCTCGGTCGTGTCCATCTCGGGACGTGCCTTGGCAAAGTTGTGCACCACCTGCTTGGAGAACTGCACCGAATCGGAATCGCTCAGCATGTCCCACTGCCAGACCACGCAGCCCATCCTCGCGAGCTGCACGCACATCGATTGGAACCGGCTCTTGCCGCCTTGCTCG
>JANNAJ010000301.1:0-2656 GCA_031384285.1 Verrucomicrobiota bacterium | reverse complement strand
CACCGCAGAGCTCCATGGAATAGCCGTCGAGCTTCGAGGCCTGTCCACCGATCTGCACGACGCGGACGACGTCGCCGTACTTGTCGCCGAAGAACTGCATCACGTCGGCGCGGTTCTTCACGTCGACGTGCGGCACCTCGGTCCAGCTCACGCCGGCGTTCTCGACGATGCGCTCGTTGACGAGCTTCTCGATGTCGGCGACCTGCGCGGGCGTGAGCGGTGCGCTGTTGAAGTCGAAGGTGAGCTTCTCGGGCGTGACGCTGGAGCCCTTCTGCGAGGCCTCCTTGTTGGCGACCTCGTGCAACGCCCAGTGCAGCAGATGCGTTACCGTGTGGTGGCGCTCGATGGCGTGGCGGCGGCCGGCATCCAACCGGAGCGCGACGCTGGAACCGACGGCGGGGGCGTCGCCGCCCTCGATGAAGTGCAGGAAGGTGTTGCTGGACTTCTGGGTGTTGACGATGCGCCAGAGCTGGCCGGAGCGGCTCAGCTCGCCGGTGTCGCCGACCTGGCCGCCCATCTCCGCGTAGAGCACGGAGGCGTCGAGGATGACGGCGGTCTTGTCCTTCAGCTCGACCACTTCGAGCACCTTGGCGGAGGTCTCCTGCGCGTCGTAGCCGAGGAAGCTCGTCGGCGACTTGGTCTCGATCTGGGAAAGCTCGATGACCTGCTTCTTCTGCGCGGCGCGGGCGCGGGCACGCTGCGCTTCCATCAAGGCGTTGAAGGCGGCCACGTCCACCGTCAGGCCGCGCTCGCGGGCCATCAGCTCGGTGAGGTCGAGCGGGAAGCCTTGTTCGTCGTACAGCCGGAACACGAAGGCGCCGGAGATCGGTTCTGGGGCGACCTCCTTGGTCTGGGTGGAACGGGCCACCGGCCCGTCCTGCCGGGCAACCTGCCCGGCAGCCGGCGCGTACGGCAGCGAGGCCGGTGCCACATACGGCCGGGCGGCCTCGATGTCCGGTGTCCACAACCATCGGTAAGCCTCGCTCTCGTCGACGACCTTGGCGGCCCAAGGATTGCCGCACACGTAGCGGAACTTCTCCTGCAAGTCCGCGTCGGAGCGGACATAACGGTCGAACCGTTCTTCTTGCCAGAGCGGCCCGGTCGCGCTTTCCAGCTTGTTCACCTCTTTCGCCGAGAACGACTTGATGGAGTGGAAGATCTCGGACAACGGCCAGAAAACCGGTTGCCCGACCGCGTCGGTCTCCTTGATGCCCGGTTGGAAGAGCATATGGACGTGGTCCGGCATCACGCATGCCGCCACCAGATGGTACCGGCTGTCACGCCAGCGCAGGATGCAATCGAACACGACGTCGCGCGCGGCGGCAGACAGGCTGCGTCCTCCGGACGTCTGGAAATTCGCGGCGTATATCGCCCACGGTTGCTCGAAGTGCGGGAGGTTCCTCTTCGAGTACACCGCACCCGGAGCGGCAGGCGGGTCGCCTGCCGCGACGGGCCGGTGGCCCGTCCCCCCCGGACCACTCCCTGCCGTCCCGGCGACGTCGCCCGATGCGATCCGCACGACCTCCTCGTTGAAGAGGGCGATGCCCTTGTCCAACGTCTTGTTGAACGACTCTTCCTCCAGCTTGAGTGTGTCCTTCACTTGCTGCTGCTTGGCACGGATCTCGGGGAAGATGTCGCCCATGGTGCGGGCGAGCACGTCCACCAGCTTGTAGAAGAACGGTTCGTGGAAGCCGAGCGTGCGGCCGTAGCGCACGGCGCGGCGCAGGATGCGGCGGAGGACGTAGTTGCGGTCGTTGTTGCCCGGCTGGATGCCGTCGGCGATGGCGAAGCTGAGCGTGCGGATGTGGTCGGCGATCACGCGGAAGGCCACGTCCTCCTTCTCCTGCGCGGTGTCGCCGGTGCTGCCGGCCTTGGGCAGCGTCGAGCCGTACCGCTTGCCGCTCATCTTCTCGATCTCATCGAAGATCGGGCGGAAGATGTCGGTCTCGTAGTTGGAGATCTTGGCGTTCTGGAAATCAGTCAGGCCCTTGGTGCCCTGGATGATGCTGGTGACGCGCTCGAAACCCATGCCGGTGTCCACGTGCTGCGCGGGCAGCGGCGAGAAGGTGCCGTCGGGGTTGGCGTTGTACTGGATGAAGACGTTGTTCCAGATCTCGATGCAGCGGGCGTCGGAGCCGTTGACGAGCTTCGCGCCGGTGGTCTGCGCGTCCACATCGGTCTCGCGCAGGCCAGGCCGGAGATCGATGTGGATCTCGGTGCAGGGACCGCACGGGCCGGTCTCGCCCATCATCCAGAAGTTGTCCTTCTTGCCGCCGTTGACGATGTGGATATCGGGGTCGAGCCCGACGGAGCGGAACTTCGCGGCCCAGAGTTCCCAAGCTTCCTGGTCGCGGTCGGCGGGATCGTTCTTGGCCTTGTCCGGCTGGTAGATGGTGGCGTAGACGCGCTGCGGCGGGAACTTCCAGACTTCGATGACCAGCTCCCACGCCCAACTGATGGCCTCCTGCTTGAAATAGTCGCCGAAGGACCAGTTGCCGAGCATCTCGAAGAACGTGTGGTGGTAGGTGTCCAGCCCGACGTCATCGAGGTCGTTGTGCTTGCCGCCGGCGCGGATGCACTTCTGGGTGTCGGCGGCGCGGCCGGGGGTGTAGGGGCAGGGCGATTGGTTCAGGAAGATGGGCACGAACTGGTTCAT
>JANNAJ010000288.1:0-6750 GCA_031384285.1 Verrucomicrobiota bacterium | reverse complement strand
CCGAGCTGGCGCGGATCCTCTTCGGATTGACGCCCGCCGATTCGGGCGAGATCGAGCTCGCCGGAAAGCCCATCACCATCGGATCTCCGCGAGAAGCGGTGGCCCGCGGCATCGCGTACGTGCCCGAGGACCGGCGGCGCCACGGCGTGATCCTGGAGATGCCGATCGCCGACAACATGACGATGGCCGTGCACGAACGGATCTTTCCCGGGACCTGGCTGCGTCCAGAGGCGGAGCGTTCGCTCGCGGAGCGGCAGATCAGCGACCTCGGTGTGAAGGCATCCGGACCCGACGCGACGGGCGGTTCGCTGTCCGGTGGCAACCAGCAGAAGGTCTCGCTGGCCCGTTGGTTGGCGACCGGACCGCGGCTGCTGATCTTGGACGAACCGACCCAGGGCGTGGATGTCGGCGCGAAGAGCGAGATCCACAAGATCATCCGCCGCCTCGCAGACGAAGGGATGGCGGTGCTGCTCATCTCCAGCGACCTGCCCGAGGTCCTCGGCATGGCCGACCGGATCGCGGTGTTGAGGGGCGGGACCATCACCGCGATCTTCCCGGGCGCCAGCGACGCGCGCACGGTGATGGCAGCGGCTTTGGGACAAGCGGTCGGTGCCGGTGCTATCGCGGGGGAGGAGGCGCCGTGCTGAAGCGTCATTTCCGCGAGTTCTCGGTCTTGGGTGTGCTGCTGTCCGTGCTCGCGTTGCTGGGCGTCTTCGCGCCGGATTTCTTCGCACCGCAGCCGTTGTTGTCGAGGCTCACCGCGGCCGCACCGAAGCTGGTCGTCGCCTGCGGCATCGCGGTGGTCATGATCAGCCGGCAGATCGACATCTCGGTCGGATCGCTTTTCGCCGTCTGCAGCGTCGTCTGCGGACTGGTCGCCGCGGCCAAGTTACCACTCCCGCTGGCGGTCGCCTCGGCGGTCGCGGTAGGAGCGATCGGAGGCGCTTTGAACGGCGTGCTCGTGGCGGGTCTGCGGCTGCCGTCGATCGTCGTGACGTTGGCCACGATGGTGACGTTGCGCGAAGGGCTGCGGCTCGCGCGGCAAGGCGTCTTCATCGATCTGCCCGACGGGCTCCAATGGATCGGTCTGCCGATGATCGGCGGCCAATATCTGGTCTGCGGAATCGCGATCACCGTCCTCGCGGCGATGGCGGCGGTGATGCGCCATCTGGCGATCGGCCGGGCCGTGTACGCGGTCGGATCCGACGCCGAGGCGGCGCGTCTCGCAGGGATCCGACCGAGGCTCATCACGTTCGGCGTGTTCGTCCTGATGGGTGCTCTCACCGGGCTGGCCGCGGTGATGAACGTCGTCCAATCGCCGCAGGTCGATCCGAACACCGGCCGGATGCTCGAGCTGGAGGCGATCGCGGCCGCTGTGGTAGGCGGCGTCGCGGTCTCGGGCGGACGTGGGAACCTCGGCGGCGTGCTCGTCGGATTCCTTCTGCTCGCATGCATCACGCCCGCGCTCACCTACATCGGCGTGAAGCCGTATTGGGACAAGGCCATCCAAGGCGCGGTCATCCTGCTCGCGGTCGTCGCGGACGGCTTGAGGAACCGGAAGAACGGCCGCTGAGAACCTGTGAAGGCCCTTCCTCCCAAGACCCGGATGCTGCTGCGGCACGAGACCGTGCTGCTGGCCGTGCTGGTGGCGGAGCTCATCTTCTTCGGGGTCGCCGGCCGCAACTTCGGCACGGCCGACAACATCGCGAACATCGTGCGCCACTCGGTGGAGATCGGGTTGCTCGCGCTGGTGATGATGCCGGTCGTGCTCGCCGGCGGGATCGATCTCTCGGTCGGCTCCACGCTCGGGCTGTGCGCCGTGTTGTTCGGCAAGCTGTGGCGCGACGGAGGTCTGCCCTGGGAGGCGGCCGCGGTGGCGACGCTCGGGATCGGTGCGACGGCCGGCGGAGTGAACGCGCTGCTCATCACCGCGCTCCGGTTGCCGCCGCTCATCGTGACGCTCGGGACCTATTCGTTGTTCCGCGGCCTCGCCGAGGCCATCACCCGCGGCACGGACGCGTTCACCCGCTTCCCGCCCTCGTTCCTCTTCCTCGGCACCGGACGCATCGCGGGGATCCCGGCGCAGGCATGGATCTTCGCGTTTGTGGCAGCGGCGATGTGGCTGTTGGTGCACCGGACGACCTTCGGACGATCGTGGCGGGCGATCGGGTTCGCGCCGGAGGGGGCGCGCTACGCCGGTTTGCCTGTCGGACGCCGGTTGGCCTTCGCCCACGTGCTCGCGGGCATCGTGGCGGCGTTGGCTGCGATCACTTACACCGCGCGGTTCGGCACCGCCAAGGCCGATGCGGGAACGGGCTACGAACTGGCCGCCATCACCGCGGTCGTGCTCGGCGGCACCAGCATCTTCGGCGGCGTCGGCTCGGTGCACGGGACGTTGCTCGGCGTCGCGGCCATCGCGGTGCTCGGCAACGGGCTCTCCCGCGTCCCTGCGACGATGAGCAACGCGGGCGAGCTCTCCGGGATGCTGACCGGCGTGCTGCTCGTGCTCGCCCTCGCGGGCGGAGCGGTGCCGCAGTGGTTCGCTGACCGGCGCTCGCGCAAGGGCCAGACACCGGTCCCGCCGTGAGCGGTCGGGTCCGACGTCGGAAGACGGGCTGTCGACGAAGGTTTGCGCTTCGCTCCCCGTCCCGACTCGGATAGATGAACCGGCACACGCCTATGTTCCGTTTCTTCGCGCTCTTCGTTTGCCTCGGGCTCGTCCTGCTGACGGGCTGCTCCAAGTCCGGGCCCGATACCGGTGCCGCTCCGTCCGGCGGAACCCCGGCCGGCAAACGCCTGACCATCGCGTTCATGCCGAAATCGAAGGGCAACGGCTACTTTGTCTCGTGCAAACAAGGCGCAGACCAAGCGGCCAAGGATCTCGGCGCGGAACTGATCTTCGACGGACCGGTCAGCCCCGATCCCGCCAAACAGAACGAGATCATCGAGAACTGGATCACGCTCGGCGTCGATGTCATCGCCGTCGCCTGCGAGAACAAGGACGGCATCTCCACGGCGCTGAAGCGGGCGAAGGACAAAGGCATCAAGATCGTCACCTTCGATTCCGACGCGGAGCCCGCCGCCCGCGATTTCTTCGTGAACCAGGCCACGCCCGAGGGCATCGGCAACGCGCTGATGGACGAGGCGGCGCGGCTCTGCGGCGGCACCGGCGAGTTCGCCATCATCACCGCCTCGCTCACCGCGCAGAACATGATCGAGTGGCAGAAGTTCATCGAGGCCCGCCGCATGGCGAAGCATCCCGGCATGAAGATGGTGGCGCTCCGCCCGTGCGACGACCTCAAGGACAAGGCGCAGGCCGAGGCGACGACGCTGCTCGGCGCCTATCCCGACCTGAAGCTGCTGATGAACATCTGCTCGCCCGCGGTCCCCGGCGCGGCCGAAGCCGTCAAGCAGGCCGGCAAGGCGGGCAAGGTGAAGGTCATCGGCCTCGGGCTGCCCAACGAGAACCGGCGCTACCTGAAGGACGGCACGACCGACACGGTGATCCTCTGGAAGACGGTGGACCTCGGCTACCTGACCGTGCAGGCGGCGGCCGCCTTGGCGAAGGGTGAGCTGAAGGCCGGCGCGACGTCGTTCAAGGGCGGCAAGCTCGGAGAGTTCCGGATCGTCGGCGACAACATCCTGCTCGGCGAACCGTTCAAGTTCACGAAAGAGAACATCGACCAGTTCGATTTCTGAGCGCGGCGGTCGCTCCCGCGGATCTTCAACGGCGCCCACCCGCCTCTCTGCGCGAACATGTCCGTAAGACTCCTCTTCTGCATCTGGCTGCTGATCGCATCGGCGGTCAACGGTGCTCCCGATGCAGCCGGCCTGAAGGACCCCGCCGACTACCTGTTCCTCGACAACGGTCAGGTCCGGCTCGGCGTCAAAAGATCCTCGGGCGCAGGCATCGCGTGGTTCTCGATGAGCGGAACGGAACGGAACCTGATCAACCATTGGGACCGGGGCCGGCTCGTCCAACAGTCCTATTACGGGGAGAAAGACGGGTCGCTGTGGGACAAGCAGCCCTGGACCTGGAACCCGGTGCAGGGCGGCGACTGGAAGGGTCAGCCGGCGACCGTCCTGGAACTGCGGCACACCCAGGACACCCTCTATTCGCGGAGCCGGGCCCGGCACTGGGCTTCCGGTGTCGAGCTGACCAACGTCGTCTTCGAACAGTGGATCACCCTCACCGGCACGGTGGCGCATGTCCGCTTCCGGATGACCCACAGCGGGACCGAGAAGCACCCGGTCAGCGACCATGAGATCCCGGCCATCTTCGTGGCGCCGGATCTCGAGACGCTCGTGCTCTACGACGGCGACCGACCGTGGACCGGTGGGGCGCTGCACCGGTCCAAGCCCGGTTGGCCGAACGAGGCCCGCACCATGACCGAGCACTGGGCCGCCTACGTGGACCGGACGGATTTCGGCCTCGGCGCTTACGTGCCCGAGGCGACCCGGCTGACGTGCTACCGCTTCGGCGACGGCCGGGCCGACCACGGCGCGTGCTCCTATCTCGCGCCGCTGACGCGCTTCGCGGTCACGCCCGGCAAGGTGTTCAGCTACGACGTCTATCTGGCCATCGGGAAGACCGATGCGCTGCGCGGCCAATTCTCGCGGCTGCGATCGGAGCGAGCGGCGGCCGGGCTCAAGCCATGATCCGCAAAGCCTTCGTCATGTCGGTGCATCCGGGGCGCGAAGCCCACCCCGGCGGTCTCCGAGGAAACTGTTGTCAGGAATCGCTGTAGAGACGACCTTCAGTATGAATTCAAGGTCTGGACTGACTCTGTGAAAGTGGACTCCATCACGACTGCAACCGGTATCTATTCGGTCCGCGAAGCGGCCCGTCTGACGCGGGTCCGTGCCTCGAGGATCCGACGATGGGTCTGTGGTTACGACTATGCGCGAGGTGGGGAGACGCGACATTCGGATGCGGTTTGGAAAGGACAGATCCGTCCGAGGGACGGCGTATTGGCGCTGGGCTTCTTCGATCTCTTGGAGGTCAGGTTCGTCGCGGCCTTCATCGATGCCGGGGTGACCTGGAGGACGATGCGGGAGGCTCATCGTGCAGCAGCCCGCGAACTAGGGACCAGCCATCCTTTCTGCACCAACCGGTTCGTGACCGACGGACGTCATATCCTGTTGCGGCACGCTGAGACCAGCAGCGACGTTGTTTATCTGGATATCATCAGTCGCCAACAGGAATTCTCAAAAATCGTCGATCCGTTCATCAAAGAACTGGAGTTCGACGAGCGACAAGTCGTCTGCCGTTGGTGGCCGTTGGGCAAAGAGAGAGGGGTGGTCCTGGACCCAGGACGGAATTTCGGGCAGCCGACCGCAACGTTGTCCGGAGTGCCTACCCAGGTCCTCGCGATGAGCCTCAAAGCGAATGCTCGTTCCGTCGAGGCCGTCGCAAAATGGTATGAGGTCTCCGAACGGGAGATCTCAGACGCCCTGGAATTCGAGCGGTCATTGGTGGCGTGAGGTTCTTTTTCGACAACAACCTTCCACCACGCTTGGCGAGAGCGTTGAACGCGCTCGCAGACCCAGAGCATTCGGTCGTCCATCTGAAGGACATGTTCGCAGGGAACACGCCTGATCTGGTCTGGCTGCCCCAGCTCGGCACCGAAGCCGATTGGGTGATCATCTCAGGAGACTTGAGGATCCGAAAGAACCCTCATGAACTCAGCGCGTGGAAGGCTGCGAAGCACACGACGTTCTTCCTCAAGAACGCTTGGATGGCCTTGGATTTCTGGGACCAAGCTCAGAAGATGGTGAAGTGTTTTCCTGAGTTGGTCCGGCACGCGGAGAAGGCTCCCCGCGGTTCTCAGTTCCAGCTCGGGGTCAACGGAAAGATCGATTGACGATGCGCCTCGCGTCGTTCTCCCGGTTGCGGGTAGGACCGACCGGCGACAAGGTGGGACCATGATCCGCAAAGCCTTCGTCATGTCGGTGCATCCGGGGCACGAAGCCGAATACATCCGGCGTCACCAGCCGATATGGCCGGAGCTCGAATCGGTGCTCCTCGCGCACGGCGTCGCGACCTACTCGACCTTCTTCGAAGCGGAGACGCGGCAACTCTTCGCCTACGTGGAGTTCAAGGACGAGACACAGTGGGCCGCCGTCGCCGCGACCGAGGTCTGCCGCCGCTGGTGGGCGAACATGCGCGAGCTCATGCCCGTGAACGCCGACGACAGTCCGGTCTCGCGCGAGCTGCCCGAGGTGTTCCACATTGGCCGCGCGTAACCGCACATGACCGTCACCCTGTTCATCCCGTGCTTCGTCGATTCGCTCTACCCGGGCGTCGGCATCAGCATGGTCCGGATCCTAGAGCGCCTCGGCCACCGCGTCGTGTGCCCCGAGGAGATCGCCTGCTGCGGCCAGCCCGCCTTCAACTCCGGTTACTGGCCCGAGGCGCGCGAGGTCGCCGGGCCCGTCCTGCGCCGGTTGCAGGACGCCGAGGTGGTGGTGATCGCGTCGGGCTCCTGCGGCGCGATGCTGAAGGTGTTCTACCCGCAGCTCTTCGCCGAGACGCCGCAGGCCGACGCCGCCCGCGCGCTGTCGCCGAAGGTGTGGGAGTTCTCCAGCTTCCTCGCGGACAAGCTCGGCGTGACCGACCTCGGCGCGCGATTCCCGGCGAAGGTCACGTTCCATGACGGCTGCCACGGGCTGCGCGAGTTGGGCATCAAGACCGCGCCGCGCCGGCTGCTCGAGAAGGTGGGCGGACTGGAACTGATCGAGATGGCGGAC
>JANNAJ010000283.1:0-6763 GCA_031384285.1 Verrucomicrobiota bacterium | reverse complement strand
CGCGAACGCGCCCGTTAGCGTGCCCACACTACCCGAGGCGCTTCGCGTCCAACTGACCGTGACGGAACTGGTCACCCCGGTTTCATCCTTGAGGGCGAAATTGCTGGGCGAGGCGGAGGACCGCACGAATTCATTCCACTTAGTGGTAGGGCCGCCGAACACGCCCGCACCCATGGTGTAGGCGTCGCCGCCGCCACCCGTTTGTAAATCCACGCTGAAGAATGCCGCCGAGGCAACGGGGGCGAGGGCGACACCTGCCAGGAGAAGCATGGAGCCAAAGCGAAGTCGGTGCAGGGGATGGGTTTGTCGGGTCATGGAGAGATGTGTTTAAGCTATTGGGTTTTATTGGAGAATCTGGCTGCGTCAGCAAGAGTAGCAAATCCCCCCCCCCAGTATTTCGAGCCTTTTTCCTCGCCCCGAACCGGGCGGGCACGACCGGAGCCGTGCGCCAAAGCGGGACGGGCGGCTGCCCGTCAGCCGGGGTCTCGGACCGGCTGCTCAGCCGGAGCGGCGTCACCTCCTTGGACTGCGCGGCGGAGTGGAGTGGGTCGCGAAGCGAACCATCGTGACGGTTGTTCCAGTTTGCGACGGTGGTTTCGACGAAGCCCGGGACGAACGGGTCGGAGAGAGCCGTCCCCCGCCGACGTGCCGTGGCTGACCGCGCAAAGCGGCGTGGAAATCGGAACAACAGCCACGACCGATCGCTTCGCGATCAGCTCCGCTTCCCGCCGCGCTCCAAGGCCTCGCGGACTTCCCACGCGACTTTCTTTCGCCGCGATCGCCGGCTAAGCTCCGCGCGCTCTTGAAACCGATCCTCTTCCATCTCGGCACCTTCCCCATCCACACCTTCGGGTTGCTGGTCGCGCTGGGGTTCGTCTTCGGTCTGTGGGCCGCGTCGCGCAATGCCCGCCGCGCCGGGCTGGATCCGGAGCTGCCCTACGACTTGGCGCCGTGGCTCATCGGCGGCGGGTTGATCGGCGCGCGGATGCTGTATGTGGCCAGCTATTGGCAGAAGGATTTCGCCGGGCAGCCGCTCTCCGAGGTCTTCGCCATCTGGAAGGGCGGGCTCGTCTTCTATGGAGGGCTGATCGGTGCGACGTTGGCCGGGATCATCGCGGTGAAGCGCCGCAAGCTGCCGCTGTGGAAAGTCGCCGATTGCCTCGCGCCGGGCATCGCCCTCGGCCACGTCTTCGGCCGCACCGGTTGTCTGCTCAACGGCTGCTGCTTCGGGCGATCGTCGTCGTTGCCTTGGGCGGTACGTTATCCGGAAGGGCACAGCACCTTCCCGGCGCTCGTCCATCCGGCACAGGTGTACGAATCGCTCCTGAACTTGGCGTTCTTCGGGGCGCTGACCTGGCTGCACCGCCGGCGGAAGTTCGACGGCCAGGTGTTCGCCTCGTATCTCGTCGGCTACGCGTTCATCCGCTCCTTCGCGGAGCTGTTCCGTGGCGACTACGACGTGGTCTCGAAGCCTTCGTCCGGTGTCTTCACCCCGGGGCAGACGACCAGCCTGCTCATCCTCGCGACCGGCTTGGCGCTGCTCTTCGTGCTCCGCGGAGCGGGTCGCCCGAAGATCCCGGAACCCGCGGCGCGTTGACCGCATGCCGTGGACCCTCTCCGCTCAGGGCTTGGCCGAGGCGCCGAGCTTCTTCTTGCTCTTCGCCATCTTGGCCCGTTCTTTGTCGGCCTTGATCCGGCTGGCGTCCTCCTGCTCTTGGAAGGTGCGTTCCAGTTCCTGGATGTTGCCGGACACCTCGCGCTGCGTGCGGGTGTAATCAGCCACATCCTGCGGTTTGGCGAGGATGGTCGGACGCACCAAGATCATGAGCTCCTGCTTGGAGCTGCTGGTGTTCTTGCTCTTGAACAGGTTCCCGAGCACCGGGATGTCCTTCAGCAGCGGGATGCCGGAATCGCTCTTCTGCTTGTTGTTGTCCAGGTAACCGCCCAAGAGGATCACGTCGCCGCTGCGGACCGTGACGGTGGAGCTGGCCGATTTGTTGGACGTCTGCGGCGGGATGCCGCTCGCGGCGTTGAACGAGCCGTCGATGGCGTCGATCTGCTGCTCGATCTCCATCACCACCAGGTTGTCGGGCGTGATGTAGGGCAACACGTTGAGGCTGATGCCGACCGGCAGCTGGGAATACTGGAAGCTCTCCTGGCCGCCGTACGAGTAGCCGCCTTGACGATAAGGGACGCTGCTGCCGATGAAGAAATCTGCCGGCACCGCATGCGACGTGATGATGCGGGGACGTTGGATGATGTCCACGCGGCTGTCGCCTGCGACCGCGTTGAGGGCGACATCCCAACGATTGCCGAGCAGGGCATAGTAGCCCAGGCCGCCGGCGGCGGGGTAGGTGGCGTTGATGCCGCCGTTGGTCGCTGCCGAGGTGAGCGCGCCGGTGAGGAAGCCGATGCCGGAACCGAGCGGGTTCTTGTCGTTGTTGGCCGTGCCTCCGATGACGCTGTTGCCGGCCCTGTGCGGGCGTTCGCCGGCGGTGAGGCTGTAGTTCCAGTTGTTCCCGACCGAGACGTTCATGACGATGCCCTCGATCAACACCTGGGGCAGGAGCGTGTCCACCTTCTCCAGCACCTTCTTGATCATCGCCATGTCCTTCTTGCTGGCATAGACGATCAGCGCGTTGCCCCGGGAATCCGGGGTGATCTGCGCGTCGGTGACGAGCGGTTCGATCTGGGCCGAACCGGGTGCGCCCTGGCCGCGGTTCACGGCGTTGTACCGGCCTTGGAGACCGCCGGTCTGGCCGGTGCGGTTGACCCCGGGCGTGGCCGCCGCGCCGGGCGTGACCACCCGGTTGCCGGTGGCCTGTTGCGGTGTGAACTCGCCCGCCGAATAGGTCCCGTAGCCGCCGCCGCCACCGTACCCGCCGCCATACCCGCCGCTCGTGCCTCCGTAGCCGCCCCGGGTACCTCCTCCGTATCCGCCGATGCCGCTGCCTCCGAGGCCGCCGCCGCGTCCTCCTCGTGAACCGCCCAGCCCACCGCGCGAGGACCGGCCGGTCGTCTGGCCCGGACCGCCCGGAACTGCCGAGGCGCCCAGACCACCCGCCCCCCCGCCGCCGCCGCCGCCGCCGATCACGCTGCTCATGGTGGCGTAGATGTCCTCGACCCGGCCGTACTTGATGGGGATGACCTCGAGCTCGAAGTCCTGCGGGGTCTCGACGTCGATCTTGGCCAGGATCTCCAGCATCCGTTTCACGTTGATCGCGTAGTCGCGGATCACGAGGGTCTTGGTGCTGGGGAGGCCGATGATGCCGTTCTGGTTCTTGGCGAACTGCCGCACCGTCTCGGCCGCCTCCTCGACCGTCACGTGCTTGAGCTGGACGACCTGGGTGACGAACTGGCTGGCCTCCGCGTAGTCGGTGGAATTGGTCGTGCGACTGAACGCTCCGCCTTCTTGCATCGCCTGCGCGGTGGGCACGGCGAGCACGGCCTTCTCACCGGTCGGGATCATCGTCACGCCGTTGAGCGCGAGGATGGTGTCGAACATCTGCAGCCGCTCGTCGTGGTTGAGCGGGGTCATCGCTTTGAAATCGATGCTCGCCTGGGGAAGCCCTTGTCCGCGCAGCACCGAACGCCGGGCCTCGGCCGCGTATTGGTCGAGGAACTGGTCGAGCGGCATCTTCTTGAAATCGATGACGTCGGTCGCGTCGTCGCCGTTCGCGGTGTCGGAACCGGACGCAGCGGAGGCGTCAGAGGATGCAGGCGACGTGGACGCAGCGGATGCGCCCGCGGCGGCGGCCGGAGCACCACCGGGCACAGGCGGAGCAGGCGGAGCCGGACGTGTCCGCACGACGGTCGGCGTCGCGGCGTTGCTGGTCGGCGGGTTCGCGGCGGGAAGTTGCGGGAAAGCCGGTGTCGCAGAAACGTTGGTCGCGGCGGCCGTCACGTTGGTCGCGGGGCGGCGCGGAAAAGCGCCGGGGATGGCCGGCAGGCGCGCGGCCGGATCGGAGACCGGTTTCGCGGGCGCGGCGATCGGTGTCGCGGCCGTGGTCGTGGCCGCCGCGGGATCGGCCGGCGGCAGCGCCTGGGACACCGCTTGAGGTTTGGCGGGGACGGGCGCGGGATCGTTCTGGCGGGCGGCCAGCGGCGAGGCGACGACGAGCGCGGCCAAGAATCCTGCGGAGGTGCGGGCGAGGAACGTTTTCACGGGAAGCTATTTCTTGGCGGGTTTGGCCGCGGACGTTTTGTTCGTGGCGGCCACGGGGGCCGGCCCCTTCGGTTGGACGACCGCGGGGGTGGAAGGTCTGGACGGCGGTGCGACCGGCTTGGGCTTTTTCTGGAAGCTGGCCACCATGGTCAGCGTGCTCTGCAGCTTGGTCTGGGTCGGATCGAGCCGCAGACGCGAGAGGTCCCGCACGCGGATCATCGAATCGCCCGTCCCGAGCGCATGGAGGAAGGCGACCAACTCGGCCTCGCCGGCGACGACCGAGACGGTCATGGCGACCTCGTCGAAGAAGACGTTGGTCTGCCCGGCCGTGCGGCTCGGGGTGAGGCTGGTGACCGTGACACCGTGGGTCGCGGCCTGGGTGTAGATGGTCGATTGCACGCGGTTGGCCTGCTCTTCCGCGAGCACGCCGCCGGCGCCGGCCTTCTCGACCTCCTTGAGCTGCCGCTCGTAGGTGGGCTTCTTGCCGATCTCCGCGAGAAAGGTCGTCTTGCGGGAATCGGCCTTGGAGATCTCGTTGCCGACCTTCGACCACTCGCCGAAGTACGGCCAGATGATCCAGTAGTTGAGCACGAGGGCCACCACCACGAGCCCGCCCAGCACCATGCGGCGCTCCTGCGGCTGCAGGTTCAATTTGTCGAGCCAGGCGGTCATGGCGTTTCGGTGCGTTTGAGCTCGGCCTTGAAGGTCCAGCGCGCCGAGGCGACGCCGGGTTGGGTGGTGATCTGCGCGGCGTCGACCTTCGAGAAGAGCGGCCGGCCGTCGACCTCGACCTTCTTGAGGTCGGAGTTGAACTTGGTCACGTCGGCCGTCTTGTCCGTGGCGACGGTGCCTTGGAGGTCCAAGGTGCGGCCGCGCGAGAAATCGAGCTGCCCGAGCGTGAGGCCTTCGGGAAGGTTCTCGATGGCGGCCCGCCACGCATCGAGCGCGGCGTACCGGAGGCTCATCTGGTCCTGGAGCACCGCGACCTGCGCCTTGAGCTGGAGCGTGTTGGTGTAGCCGAGGGCCAGGCGGTTCGCGTCGTCGCGCACGCCGTCGAGCCGGTATTCCTGCACCTTCAGCGCGATCATGTAGCAGAACACGGCGAGCAGATACGCCACGCCCAGCGCGCCGAGCCCCTTGATCCAGAGGCCGTCGATGAACTGGTCGCGACGGCGCTGCACCAGGTCCGCGGGGACCAGCGAGACCGTCGTCGGCCGGAGATGGTGCTGCGCGCCGAGCACGGCCAGCTCCGGGAGCGGCAGACGCGGCTGCGTGCGGACAGGACGGCCCGACCAAGCGACCAACGCGCTCTCCAGATCGGTCACCGCTTCGGGTGCTGCCACCAACCGGACCTCCGGCAAGGTGGTCAACCATCCGGCGAGCTCTCCGGCCCACGCATGTTGCGTCAGGAGCTCGACCAGCAACGCGGCCCCCGCCGGTCCGGATGCGAGCCGCAAGAGCCCGACCTCGCGCCAAATCCCGGCGACGTTCCAACCGACCAGCGCGTTGTGTCCGCCCTCGGCGGGTTCGACGAAGATCCACAGGCCGTCGCCGTCCGGCTTCGCGGCGCGGAGCTCGCGCAGGAGCGGGAGTTCCAGACGATCGGCGACGTATCCGGACTTCTCCAGTCCGCCCAAGACCTCCTCGACGGCGCTGCGGGACACGATCGCGACGATCGCGGTCTGCCCGGAGCCGTCGGCGTCCGGCACGGCCTCGACGGTCCAGACCGCCTGCGCGGGCGGCATCGGCGAGAGCTTCTCAAGCTGGAACTCGACCATGCCCGGGATCTCTTCGGCGTTCGCGGCGGGCAGTTGCACCGCGCGGAGGAAGACATGTTCCGCCGGAAGCCAGGCGATGTTCAGCTTCGGCTGGACCAGCGATCGCCACCCGCGCGCCACCGCTCCTTGCGGCAGCGGTTTTCCCGGCGCGAGCGACAGGTCGCCCGCAGGTGTCGGCTTGTCCTTGCTGACGCCGAACTGCCAGAGGCGTCGGCCCTCGGCGGTGGTCGAAGGGACGTTGCAGCCCTGGTAGCGCGGAGAATTGGCCTTCATCGCGCGCCTCCCTTGTCTTCGACCAGGCTGCGGATGTGCTCCTCGGACTGGGTGACCCGCAACACCTCCTCCAACGTCGTGACGCCGGCGCGGACCTTGCGCCAGCCGTCCTCCCGGAGCGTGCGCATCCCCTGCTGCCGAGCCGCCATCGCGATGGTGGAGGCGGCCGCGCGGTTCATCACCAAGGGCCGGATGGCGTCGTTCACCAGCAACAGCTCATGGATGCCGGTGCGGCCTTGGTATCCGAGCTGGCGGCATTCCTCGCATCCGAGCCCCTTGAGGAAGGTCGTGGTGGCGATCTCGTGCTCCGGGAAACCGCACTTGATCAAGTAATCGCGGTCGACCTTCTGCGGCACCTTGCAATGCGGGCAGATGGTGCGGACGAGCCGCTGGGCCATCACCGCCTCCAGCGAGGACGCGACCAAGAAGGTCTCGATGCCCATGTCGATCAGCCGGGTGAAGGCGCTGGGTGCGTCGTTCGTGTGCAGCGAGCTGAAGACAAGGTGGCCCGTGAGCGCCGCCCGGATGGCGATCTCCGCGGTCTCGA
>JANNAJ010000251.1:0-10037 GCA_031384285.1 Verrucomicrobiota bacterium | reverse complement strand
TTCCAGAGTAGCTCAATGGTAGAGCACGCGGCTGTTAACCGTGTGGTTGTAGGTTCAAGTCCTACCTCTGGAGCCATTTCCGTTCCCTGACCGCCCGCGTAGATCTCCGTCCGGTAGCGATTTCCCCGAACGATGCCCGGGGTCGACGGTGCGTTCCCCATCTTGTTCTCAGACAGGCTCTGACGTGTCCGCGGAACATCAAGGGAACCACGGCCGAGCTTCGCCAAAGATCAGGGACGGTACAGGAATGAGCTGGCGTCATGGCGTGCCCCATCCAAGGACCCCGGCGACCGACTTGCCCAGCGTGCGGATCTTGACGTGGTCGCAGACGAGCCGTCCGGATCGAGATCCCGGAGACAGGACGGCGGATGGAGCGCTCCCGGTGGTGCACGGAGGGTCCGCGATGCTTGACGCTCCGCGTGCGCCTCCGACACTGCGCGCATGCCGATCTACGAGTTCGCGTGTCCGCGATGCCGACGTGTCTACAGCTTCCTCTCGCAGCGCGTCCGCCCGTCCCACACACCGGCCTGCCCGAAGTGCGGCAGCAAGAAACTCACGAAGGAGATGAGCGTCTTCGCCATGCCCAAGGGCGTCGCCGAACCCGCGTCGCAGCCGGCCGGCGACGATGCCGGCGGTCCGCCCATGCCCGACCTCGACGATCCGCGCGTCGAGCGGGCGATGGCCGACATGGAGCGCGACATGGCCCACCTCGACGAGAACGACCCGAAGCACATGGCCCACATGCTCCGGAAGATGAAGGACATCATGCCCGACGGCGCGATGCCCAAGGAGATGGACGTCGCAATCAAGCGCCTCGAGGCCGGCGAGGACCCGGACAAGATCGAGGAGGACATGGGCGATGTGCTCGGCGGCGCGATGGGCGACGATGGCGGTCTCGGCGGCGGCGGCGGAGGTGGCAGCTATTCCAAGGACGGCGGGCTCTACGACTATTGACGGACGGCATGCCGGTCGGCGGTGGAGCCGCCGACGCCGACGCGTTCAGCAACTGGTCGGCACCTGCTGGAGCACCTTCACGCAGTGCGGGACAGCACCGACCACGAATCCGAGGCATTCCACCGCGCCGCTCGGTTTGCCCGGCAGGCAGATCACCAGCGCCCGGCCCACGACGGCAGCGAGACCGCGCGACAGGATCGCGTTCGGCGTGATCGCCAGCGAACGCATCCGCATCGCCTCGCCGAAACCCGGGATCTCGCGGTCGGCGATCTCCAGGACGGCTTCGGGAGTCACGTCGCGCAGGGCTACACCGGTCCCGCCGGTGGTGAGCACCAGCGCGCAGCCTTGGTTGATCTGCTCACGGACGGCGCGTTGGATCGCGCTCTTCTCGTCTGGCACCAGGGCCTCCCCGACGACCTGCCATCCATGGCCGGCCGCGGCCTGCTTGAGCGCCGGGCCGCCGAGGTCTTCGTATTCGCCGCGCGAGGCCCGGTCCGAGATGGTGATGATGCCGCACTGGATCTGCATGGCGCGAGGCTGCCACAGGGGAGCCCAGGGAGAAAAGCGCTCTGGATGAGGACACCGGAATCTGCGGATTGCCGTGCCCTGCACGCTGGCTAGGCTGCGCCCATGACGGATCCGACCGCCGGCAAATTCCAGCGCTTCCAGGCAGAGATGCAGACCCTCATCGACGAGGACGCGGTGGCCGAGCAGGAGCCGCGGCTGAACCCGACCCAGCGCTTCGCCCATTTCTGGATCCTCGTCGGGCGCAACTTCCTGCGGAACCGCTGCCCGGTCCGCGCTTCCGCGCTGGCCTACACGACGCTGCTGGCCTTGGTGCCGTTGCTCGCGGTCTCGATCAGCGTGGCGACGCTCTTCCTTCCGAAAGAGGAGGAGAAGAAGAAGGAGATTCTGCTCGAGCTGATCGATACCGCGATCCGCAACGTCGCCCCTTCGCTCGGCCTCGCCGAGGACGGCGCGGCCGCAGGGACGCAGCCGACGGCTGCCGGCGATCCGGACAGGCTCCGACGGCCGAAGGAGGCGGACAAGGCCGCCGGATCCGCGGCGGGCCCGGCGCCTGCCGAAAGCACCCCGGAAAGCAAGAAGGTGGTCGCGAAGGTCGCCGACGAGATCGTGAAGTTCGTCGGCAACATCCGCTTCGGCACCATCGGAGCGACGGCCATGGCCGGCCTGCTCTTCGTGGCCATCTCGCTCATGCGGACGGTCGAAGCGGCCTTCAACGACATCTGGGGCGTCGCGCGGGGCCGGTCGTGGTTCATGAGCATCGTGCTCTACTGGGCGGTGATCACGCTCGGCCCGGTGGTGGTGCTGTTGGCCAAGGGCGCGAACTACGTCGATTACCTGCCGTTCATGCAACTCTCGGCGAACTGGAGCCAGAAGACCTTCGTGGGGCAGATGCTGTCCTACTTTTCGTTCCTCTTCGCGTTCGCGCTGATGGGAGTGGCGTTCGCGGCCCTGTACCTTTGGATGCCGAACACCCGCGTGCAATGGCAGGCCGCGCTGGTCGGCGGACTCGTCGCGGCGGCGCTCTGGACCATGAACGGCCGGCTGTCCGCCTTCTACAATTCCAAGGTCGTGACCTACGACGCGATCTACGGATCGCTCGGGATCGTGCCGCTCTTCCTCGTCGGGATGTACTTCTCGTGGATCATCCTGCTCTTCGGGTCGCAGACGGCCTACGTCTTCCAGCATCGCCACGCCTATCTCCAGGAACGCCGCGCCGGACGGGTGCACCAGCAAGGACGCGAGTTCATCGCGTTGCGGCTGATGACCCATCTGGGCGAACGCTTCTTGAAGGGCGAGAAACCCGCCAACGCCTCGCAGCTCGCCGACCGCTTCGGCGTCCCGCCCAAGCTGACGAAGGACCTGCTCCAAGGTCTCGTGGCGGCGGACCTCGTCCTCGAGGTCGCCGGCGTGGAGACGGGCTACGCTCCGGGGCGCCCCCTCTCCCAGATCACTGCCCGGGACGTCCTCCGCGCGCTCCGCGCCGGCCAAGGCCACGACCTGGCGACCAACGCGGACGCGGCCCGGCCGCTGGTGAAGCTGGAGTTCGACGGCATCCTCGCCGCCGAGGACGCCCGGGCCGGCGGCGTGACGATCGAAGAGCTCGCCCACCGCACGCTCGCGGCCCCGTCGTCGACGTCCGTCGCCTGATTCCCAGGCAGGTCGCGTCAGTGACCGACCAAGGTGGCGCGGTTGCCGAGGAACTGTCCCAAGCTTTGGGCCCCCGACCGGTCGAGGTCGGCCCGGGTGATCACCCTCACCGGTTGCACCGTGTTGACGTAGGTGTTGCCCGCGATCGTCGGCACGACCGGGATATGCGTGCCGGTGATGACGATCTTCTTTTGGACCTTGGCTTGTTTGGCTGCGCAACCGTCGTCGCAGCACGACGCGGTCTTCGCGGCCTTCTTTTCGGCAGCTTGGGCGGTCACGACGGCCAGCACGACGGCAGCCAACGGGAGGAGGAGTTTGATGGTCTTCATGGAGGTCGGAATCTGGCCTATCACTTGGACGCGGCCTCCGCAAGCCGCCATCTGGGCCCCGGGGCGATCGATGCGCGAGGCCTCGCCGAGGCCTTCGCACAATCGCGTTGGCAAACCATGGCCCGGCCGCATCCTCCGCGCCATGCAGACATTCCGGACGGTGGGCTCCATGCAACGGGCCGCGCTGGCGTGGCGGCGCACAGGTCGGCGCATCGGTTTCGTGCCCACGATGGGCTATCTCCACGACGGCCACATGAGCTTGGTGCGCGAGGCCCGACGGCTCGTCGGACCGAAGGGCATCGTGGTCGTGAGCATCTACGTCAACCCGACGCAGTTCGCGCCGACCGAGGACCTGGCCAAGTATCCTCGCGACCTGAGACGCGACTATTCGCTTTGCCGCGCGGAAGGCGTGGAGGCCTTGTTCTTGCCGTCCGATGCCGTGATGTACCCGGGCGAGTCCGAAGGCCGGTACTCGACCTATGTCGTCGAGGAGCGGCTCACCCAAGGCATGGAAGGCGCGTCGCGACCGACCCATTTCCGGGGCGTCACCACCGTGGTCGCCAAGCTCTTCAACTGCGTGCTGCCCGACGTTGCGGTGTTCGGCGCGAAAGATTGGCAGCAGGCCGCCGTCATCACCCGCATGACGACCGACCTGAACTTCCCGCTGAAGGTCGTGGTCGCCAAGACGCGGCGAGAGAAGGACGGCCTCGCGATGAGCTCGCGCAACGCCTATCTCTCCACGGAAGAGCGTGCCCAGGCCACGGTGCTCCGGCGCGCGCTCGATGCCGCGAAAAGGGCGGTCGCGAAAGGCCCGGTCCCCGCCGCCGAGATGACCAAGGCGGTCGCCCGGCTGATCGCGACGCAACCGGCGGCGCGCCTCGACTACGTGGCCTTCTTCGACGCCAAGACCTTGGAGCCCGTGGCCACCGTCACCCGAGGGACCCGCATGGCGCTCGCGGTCCGGCTGGGGAAGACCCGGCTCATCGACAACGACAGCCTGTGATCGGCGGACCTCTCTGAAGGCGGAAGGCCGGCCCGGGCGGACACGCAAAAGCCCGGCGGCCTTTCGGCCCACCGGGCGATGGATAGGGAGCGGACGTTCCGCCGCCGCGTCACTTGGCCTTCAACGCCTCTTCGATGGCGGCGATGACCTCGGGCGCGTCGGGGGCGGTCTTCGGGGCGAACCGCTTCAGCACGGTGCCGTCCTTGCCGACGAGGAACTTGCCGAAGTTCCATTCGACATCACCCGGGAACTTGGCGCCCGGGCCGGTGAGCGCGGCGTAGAGCGGATGCTGCTCCGGTCCCTTCACGTGGAGCTTCTCCATGAGCGGGAACGACACGTCGTACTTGGTCTTGCAGAACGTCTTGATGTCCTCGGCGGTGCCGGGCTCCTGTCCGGCGAAATCGTTGCAGGGGAATCCGACGACGGTGAAGCCCTGCGCCTTGAACTTCTTGTGGGTCGCTTCGAGGGCCGAGTACTGCGGCGTGAGGCCGCACTTGGAGGCGACGTTGACCACGAGCACGACCTTGCCCTTGTAGGCGGCGAGCGAGGTGGCCTTGCCTTCGATGTCCTTCACGGGGATCTCACGGACGGACGACGTGGCGGCGGCGAGGGCGGTCATGGCGAGGAGGACGGACGTGATCAGGGGTTTGATGGGTTTCATACGGTGTGTGTGGGGCGATGGTTGTCGAGAGTCGAGGATAGGGCGGTCTCCGGCTGCTCCGGTTCAGTCGTCCACGCGGAGACCGAGCTTCTTCCAACCGGCGAGGAGCTTCTTGCTCGCCGAGGAGAACGGGTTGTCGTGGAGGTACAGGTTCACGAACGGCGCGAAGTTCTTCGGACCGGCGAGGTCGTTGGTCAGCGCTGCGTGCAAGGGCGCGAGGTCCTTGATCTTGTTGAAGTCGAGGAACAGATAGGTCGGCGCGCGCAAGGACGCGAGCGGCGCGATGTCCGAGACCCGGTTGTGGGACAACGACAAGGTCGAGAGGCCTCGGAGGTTCTGGAAGCCGGCGACGGACGAAACCTGGTTGAACTCGGCGTGCAGCGAGACCAGACGCGGCAAGTTGGTGACCGCGCCGAGGGACTTCAGCTTGTTGTGCCCGAGGTAGAGGCTGGCGAGGTTGGTCAATCCGGCGAGGGGCGCGATGTCCGCCACCTGGTTCTGCGAGAGCTCGATGTACTGGAGCGCGGGGACGGTCGCGAGCGGGCGCAGGTCCTTGATCCGGTTGGTCGCGAGGTTGAGGTACTGGAGCTGGCGCATGCCCTTGAGCGCGGCGAGATCGGTGATCAGGTTGCCGGCGAGATCCGCCGAGGCCAGTGCCTTGCAGTGCTCCAGACCGGCGAGATCGGTGATGCCGCGACCGTTGGCGTTGACGGTGGAGACGCTCACCACATCGGCCGCGGTGATCGGGGAGTTCGTGTAGCGCTTGGCGAAGACCTGCTGGCGGACGGCGTCCTCCAACCGCTTGTCGGCGAAGATGGAGACCTCGTTCGTGGCATCCGCCGCGCGCCCCGCGGAAGGGGCGACGAAGGCGAGCACGGCGAGGAGGAGAACGAAGGACCGGTTCATGGATGCGTCTTTTTGCGAGCAACGAAGCGCCACGTCAAGACGCGGGCTCCACGGCATCCATTCAACCCCGCAGCGCGGCGCGCAGGCGGACGAGTTGGGCGAGCAGCTTCGGCATCTCGGCCAGCGGGACCATGTTGGGTCCGTCGCTCAACGCCTGGTCGGGATCCGGATGCGTCTCGATGAACAACCCGTCCGCGCCCGCCACCACGGCGCAGCGCGCCAGCACCGGGGCGAACTCGCGCTGTCCGCCCGAACGGTCCCCTGCCCCGCCCGGCAACTGCACCGAGTGGGTGGCGTCGAAGACGACCGGATATCCGAAGCCGCCGAGGATCGGCATCGCGCGCATGTCGGCGACGAGGTTCTGGTAGCCGAAGGTCGTCCCGCGCTCGGTGAGCAGGATCTTGGCCTTGCCGCCGGGAGCGGCCTCGGCGGCCTTCTTGACCACGTTGCCCATGTCCTGCGGCGCGAGGAACTGGCCTTTCTTGATGTTCACGATCGCGCCGGTGGCGACCGCCGCGTGGATGAGGTCGGTCTGCCGGCACAGGAACGCCGGGATCTGCAGGATGTCCACGGCCTCGGCCGCGGCGATCGCCTGCTGCTCGGTGTGGACATCCGTGAGCACCGGCACGCCGACGCGTTCGCGGATGCGCGCCAAGGTCGCGAGCCCCTCGGACAAGCCGGGACCGCGGAACGACTTGCCGGAGGAGCGGTTCGCTTTGTCGAAGCTGGCCTTGAAGATGTAGGTCACGCCGAGCTTGGCGCAGGCCGCCTTGAGCTTGCGCGCGATCTGCAGGCACAGGGCCTCGCTCTCGATCACGCAAGGGCCGGAGATCAGGAACAGGTGGCGACGTTCGTCGAGCGCGCGCCAGAGCGAGGCGGAGGAATCAGGCACGGCGCCGACTGTGGGCGAAGGCGGCGAGGACGGCGACGGCAAATTGCCACCGTGGGTCCCGTCGTGGGCAGTTCATCAAAGAATCGGTGGCATCGTGAGAGAGCACCTCCCCGTTCCGGAGGGCTGGCCGGGGTGGCCTTCGCTTGGGACCGCCCCGAGCCCAAGCAGCCCTCCGCCTCGTCACCTCGGCGGCTACGTTTTAGATGTCCGAAACTTTATCGTTGGTCGTCGGGAAGCGGCGTGGCCACCTTGGTCCCGTCGCATCGCTATGCCCCATCCGCCTGAACGTCTCCCCGTCATCCTGCTCACCGGGTTCCTCGGTGCCGGCAAGACGACGCTGCTGCTCCGATGGCTCGCGGAATCGCCCGCGACCGGCAAGCGCCTCGGCGTCGTGATGAACGAGTTCGGCGCGGAGAGCGTGGACAGCCAGCTCATCGGCCGGCCCGGCCTTCCTCTCTCGCAGGTCAGCGGCGGATGCGTCTGCTGCGCGCCGGACAACGAGCTGGGCAACGCGGTGACCCGGCTCGTGAAGAACGGCGCGTGCGACTATCTGGTCGTGGAGACCAGCGGGCTCGCCGATCCGGACAACGTCATCGATGTGCTCACCGACCACGACCTGCTGCCCCAGGTGCGCTTGCAGGCCGTCGTCACCGTGGTGGACGCGCCATGGTACGCGAAGCCGGGCAGCGGCGAAGGCGAACGTGTGCTGGCCCGGAAGCAGATCCAGTTCGCCCACGTGCTCTGCCTCTCCAAGTGCGACCGGGTCGGCGCGGACGACATCGCCCGGGTCGAGGCCGAGATGCACCGGCTGAATCCGCGTGCCCGGATCGTGAAGCTGCCGTTCGGCCTGCCGGAACTCGGCGAGATCCTCTCGGGTCCCGCCGCGGAGGCGGAACTGCGGGTCATCGCGGAGACTGAAGTCGAAAAGGAACCGCACCTGCACCATTCGTACCAGAGCGTGACCTGGCGTTTCCCGGTGCCGGTCGAACGCTCGAAATTCGAGGCGTTCCTCAGCGGGTTGGACCCGCGACAGGTCGTCCGCGCCAAGGGCTTCGTCCGGTTCGTCCGCCAACCGGAGAAGCTCTTCATCTTCCAGTCGGTCTTCGGTCACCACTTCATCGAGGAGTTCCCGGCAAGGCCCCATCCCGAAGCCGTCGCCGTGCTCATCGGGCCGCATCTCGACGCGGCGAAGGTGCAGGCGCAGTTGCGCGCGCTGGTGTTCGCGGCGCAGCCGGCCGGGTTGAAGCTGGGCTGAGGCCCGTGGAACGCGGAATCCGGAGCACGGCGAAGCGGTCCTCCGCTCAATGCGCGAACCCGCGGTCGGATTCGGGCAGCGGCTGTCCTTTGGTCTCCGGCGCGAACGGCAGCGCGATCAGGCCGATGAAGAACACGGCGCACATGGTGATGCCGGCGTAGCGGAGCGGTTCCGCATGGTCCTTGTACACCACGCCGGTGAGCAGTCCGAGCGTCGCCGGACCGGATGCGGCGACGAAACGGCCGACGTTGTAGCAGAAGCTCGTGCCGGTGCTGCGCAGGCGCGTCGGGAAGAGCTCCGGGAAGTAGATGGCGTACCCGCCGAAGAGCGCCAACTGGAAGAAGCCCATCACCGGGATCAGCCAGAACTGGCTGAAGTCGCGGAGGAACCAGAACACCGACGCGGTGGAGACCATCGCCGCGACCAGCGCGACGGCGAAGGCCGGCTTGCGGCCGAACCGCTGCGCCACCAGTCCGAACGAGTAGATGCCGCAGAACGCTCCGAGGTTCTGGATCATGGACGTGATGCCCGCCCAGAAGGTCAGCTTGCCCGGGATGAGGTTCTTGGCGACGCCCTCGGCGATGAACTTCTTCTCCAGCACCGAGCGGACGAGGTCGAAGCTGAAGAATCCGATGCCCCAGACACCGATCACGCCGGACAACGCGAGCAGCAATCCGACCACGGCGCGCCGACGGTAGGTGGTGTCGCCGCCGCCGCCGAAGACCGTCCAGATGCCCGCGCCGAGCGCGAGCAGCGCGAAGCCGCCGACCACGCCGTGCTTCACGTACTTCCCGCCTTCGCTCGCGCCGGAGACGCCGAGGACCTGCTGCATCCACTCGATCGGGACGAGGAAGGCCACCAGGATCCCGACGACGAGGAGCAGTCCGGCGACGGTGGCCGGGACGCGCCAGTTGGGGTTGCCGAAGAGCTCGCCGTAGTCGCCGAGCTTCTTGCGGTCCTTCGCCTCGCGGACGGTCTTCTGCCAGGCCTCGGGCTCCTTGAGGTTGCGCCGGACGAAGACCACGAGGATCGCCGGCAACGCACCGACCACGAACATCCAACGCCACGCGGCCCAGCCTCCGAGCTGGCCCAGCACGCCGGTCTCCTCCATCTGGCCCAGCGCCATGCTGATGAGCGCGGCGGCGATGTTGCCGACCGTCGACAACGCCTGGAGGAGGCTCAGGGCGTAAGGACGCGCGCGTTCCGGCATCACCTCCGCGACAAGCGCCACGCCCACCGCGAACTCGCCTCCGACGCCGAGGCCGGTGAGGAAACGGAACAGCGCGAAATCCCAGAACTGGTGCGCGAACGCGCTGAGCCCGGTGCATCCGGAATAGAGCAGGATGGTGACGAGCATCGTCTTCGCCCGGCCCCAGCGGTCGCCGAGCACGCCGAACACCAATCCGCCGGAGGCCCACCCGAGCAGGAAGATCGCGGTGGCGTAGGCTCCCGCCGCCTGGAACTCTGCCGGCGTCGCGGGACGTCCGTACGCGTGGGAGAGCAGCTCCTTCATCGCCGGCACGCGGGCGAGGTTGAAGAGCTGTTGGTCCATGCAGTCGAGCAACCAGCCGAGGGAAGCGACGACCAGCACGAACCATTGGTACCGGTTGAGCAGGCGCCACCAAGCGTGGCCGGGATCGTTCGTGGGACTCATGGGATGATAACTGGCCTGAGTTTGGGCGCCCGGCCCCGGCGGGTGGAAGCACCGATTTCCCGGGACGCGGTTTTGTTGCGGCTTGGGCTTTTGGCCGGTCGCCGCTAGGTTGAGGCCCATGCCTGAGCCGAAGGAAGACACTCCGCTCGACCGTCTCTGGAAGGAATACGCCCGCTCGTTCCGCGAGTTCGACGACCTGACCTTGGCG
>JANNAJ010000250.1:0-5535 GCA_031384285.1 Verrucomicrobiota bacterium | reverse complement strand
AAAGCACACGCTGCTGGCCCAAGCGGTCGGTTCGGGTTTGCTGAGGATGCCGTTCACGCGGCCGGCTTGGTCGCAGAACTGCACGCCGACGCTGGACGCCACATACAGCCGGCCCGCGACATCCACGCACAGGCCGTCCGCGCCGGAGCCGCGCGGATCATCGGGCAGGTGCAGGTGGAAGTAGGGCTGCTTGTGGGCGAGCGTGCCGTCCGGTTGGACTTGGAAGCTGTAGATGAACTGGCCCACCAGATCGCTCACGTAGAGCAGCGATTGGTCGGGCGACAACGCGAGGCTGCTGGGGAACTCGATGCCGGTGTCGAGCGTCGTCACCTTGCCCTTGGCATCCATGGCCTTGACCGCGTGCGCGGCCGGATCGGTGAAGTAGGTCGTGCCGGAGTGCCGGACCACCATCGCCTTCGCGGCCGCATCGGTGGAGACGATCTTTTCGCCGGCCT
Source organism: Verrucomicrobiota bacterium (assembly GCA_031384285.1). GTDB lineage: Bacteria > Verrucomicrobiota > Verrucomicrobiia > Limisphaerales > UBA9464 > CAIVQB01. Next base: position 5,080 of record JANNAJ010000250.1, on the reverse strand, counting down.
TGCCCTCGAGTTCGACGATGCCGCGGGTGGCGGGTTGGGAAGCGAGCACGCGTCCGTCCGGCGTCACCGCCATGGCCTGCGGATGGTTGGCGGCGTCGCGCAGGACGCCGACCGCGCCGTCGAGCGCGACCTTGTAGATGCGGTTGGCCGGCTGGTCGGTGAAGTAGACCGCGCCGGCGGCGTCGGCCGCGAGGCCGCCGGGGAACTGGTAGCCTTGGCCGACGAGTTGCCAATCGCCGTCGATGAGCCCGGCGGCGAGATGCTTCGCGCCGCTGCCGGCCTTCACCGGCTTCAGGTAATCCTTCCAGAGCCAGCGCATCGCGTCGGGGAAGATGCTGCCGCCCTGTTTCCCGTCGTGCCCGCCGGTGCCCCATTTGTTGGTCACCTCGTAGCCGGCGAACTGGAGCGCGCTGAGCATGGCCTGGTTCGCGATCCACCAGTTGCCGCCGTAGATGTCCTGGTCCTTGTAGCCGTCCTGGAGGTACACGCGCAGCGGCTTCGGCTCGGTCTTGCGGATGAGCGTGGGGAACACGTCGGCGCCGCGCAGGCCCACGTAGGTGCCGATCGTGCTGAAGACGCGGCGGAACTGGTCGGGCCGTTCCCATGCCGCGTTGAAGGCGGCGATGGCGCCGCTGCTCGACCCGGCGATGGCGCGGCCGTCGGGGAACGGCGTGATGAGGTAGCGCGACGTGACCTCGGGCAGCAGTTCTTCGACGAGGAAGCGCGCGTAGGCGTCGCCGAGACCGTCGTACTCGTAGCTGCGGTTGTACCGGGGCAGCGCGTTGGTGCCGAGGGTCGACGGGACGACGCCCGGGTTCACGAAGACGCCGATGGTCACCGGCATCTCGCCCTTGGCGATGAGGTTGTCGAACACGACGGGCACGCGCCATTGGCCGGTGGCCGAGAGGTAGCCGCCGCCGTCCTGGAAGACCATCAGCGCGGCGGGCTTGTCGCCGGTGTACTGGCGCGGCACGTAGATCCAATAGTCGCGGCTGGTGCCGGGGAAGACCGAGTTGGTGCCGGCGTTGAAGGCCTGCTGCAGCACGAAGCCGCGCGGCACGGCGGGATCCACCTGGGAATCGGGGCCGAGGACATAGTCGTTGTCCTCCGCCGCGGTGCGGAAGACCGCGAGACCGAGGACGACGAATGCCGACACAAGAGACCGGCGGATGCTGCGAGGAACCATGGGTCGAGGGAACCAAAGCCGCAGTGGCCGGAGCAACAGGTTAAAGCCCGGGCGTGGCACGGCACCGGATCCGGGCCGAAGGCGACGAAGGGCGGACGCTGAGTCTACTACCGTCCTGCCCCGTAGATCTGCGGCCGCGTCACTGCCGGAACACGCTGGTCATGATGACCTCCTTGGTCTTCCAGAGCAGTGTCATGGTGAGCGCCACCGGCGGCAGCGCGAGCACGACGACCAGCCACGCCTTGGCGACCTCCATCGCCGACAGGATCCAGACGAGCGGACCCTGCGGTTCCGGCAGGCGCATCAGCAGCAGGTACGCGGCGAAGAGGATCCCCTGGGTCACGACGAGCGTGCCGTTGAGCCGGGCAAAGAAGCGCGTCTCCACCCGGAGCGCCTCGTCCGGCAGCATGGCGGCGAGGCGCACCAGCAGATGGTTCAGCGCCAGCAGGAACACCAGGCCCGCGACGAGCAGCAGCACCATGCTGTGCGCGAAGAACGGTTCCTCCGGCCGGCGTCCCCACCACACCGTGAACGGCGCGAGCGCGAGCAGGAGCATCGCCGACAACCGTGCCCGTTCGACGGCGGCGGCCCAGATCCGCTCCTGGGGCTGGAACCGGCCGAACTGGTGGACGCCGTAGAGCACCAGCGCGCTGGCGGCGAGCACCGGACCGAACCCGATCGGGTTCCACGAATCCTCCAGCGCCGCCTTGGCATCGAAGAGCAACATGGCCGGCAACCCCCAGAACACGGCCGACAATCCGCGCACGACGCGGGCCAGAGCCGGGATGACGGCCGGCGGAGTCACCCGAGCGTGAGGTAGGTGTAGTCCTTCAACCCGCGCTCGTAGTCGTCGAGCAGGCGCATGGCCTCGCTGGGCTTCAGGCGGTCGGACTTGATCGCGGCGTCGACCTGGGCCTTCATCTGGCGCTGCAGCTCCTTCTCGTCGTACTGCACGGCGCTGAGGCACTGGATGATGGTGTTGCCCTCGATGACCTCTTCGACGTAGTAGCCGGCCGGTTCGTCGGGCTCCAGGAACACGTGCAGCTCGTTCACGCGGCCGAAGAGGTTGTGCAGGTCGCCCATGATGTCCTGGTAGGCGCCCATCAGGAAGAAGCCGAGATAGTACGGCTCGGACCCGTGGCCGTTCTGCTTCAGCGTGTGGAGCGGGAGCGTGTCGCGGACGTCGCGCAGGTCGATGAACTTGTTGATCGCGCCGTCGGAATCGCAGGTGATGTCCACCAGCGTGCATTCCTGCGTGGGCCGCTCGTCGAGCCGGCTGACGGGCATGATGGGGAACAGCTGGCCGAGCGCCCAGTGGTCGAGCAGCGACTGGAAGACCGAGAAATTGCAGAGGTACTGGTCGCCGAGCGAATCCTCGAGCTTGCGGATCTCCTCGGGGATGTAGGCCTGTCCCTTGAAGCTGGCGACGACGCCGAGGCTGATCTCCCAGTAGAGGGTCTCGATCTTGGCCTTCGCGGGCAGCTCGATCAGGCCGAGCGTGAACATGTTGTGGGCGTCCTCCTTGCGCTCCAGCGCGTCGTGGTAGGCCTCCAGCTTGTTCAGGCGCGCCAGGTTCTTGCGGATGTCGAGCAGCTCCTTCACCAGCGGATGCTCGCCCTCGCCGTTCTCGCCGAAGGCGAACTGCGGCACGACCGGCGACTTGTGGATGGCGCCGAAGACCTCGACCAGCAGCACGCTGTGGTGCGCCACCAGCGCGCGGCCGGATTCGCTCACGATGTCGGGATGCGCCACGCCCTCGGCGTTGCACACGTCGGCGAGGTAGTAGACGATGTCGTTGGTGTACTCCTGCAGCGTGTAGTTGATCGAGCTGTCGAACGCGCTGCGCGAGCCGTCGTAGTCGACGCCGAGGCCGCCGCCCACGTCCACGAACTCGATGTCGAAGCCCATCTTGCGCAGCTTCGCGTAGAAGCGCGCCGCCTCCTGCACGGCCTTCTTCACCGTGAGGATGTCCGGCACCTGCGAGCCGATGTGGAAGTGCAGCAGCTTGAAGCAGTGCCCGAGGCCCTCGGAGTCGAGCAGCTCGGTCGCCGCCAGGAGCTCCGCGGTGCTGAGGCCGAACTTCGCGTTCTCGCCGCCGCTCTCGGCCCACTTGCCGGCGCCCTTGCTCAGCAGCCGCGCGCGGATGCCGATCTGCGGCTCGACGCCGACCTGCTTGGACACGGTGATGATCTGGCGGAGCTCCTCGAGCTTCTCGACCACCATGATCACCTTCTTGCCGAGCTTGATCCCCTGGAGCGCGAGCTTGATGAACGCGGCATCCTTGTATCCGTTGCAGATGATCAACGAGCCGGGCTCGCTCTGGAGCGCCATCCCGATGAAGAGCTCCGGCTTGCTGCCGACCTCGAGGCCGAAGTTGTAGGGCTTGCCCGCGTCGAGGATCTCCTCCACGACCTCGCGCAGCTGGTTGACCTTGATGGGGAAGACGCCGCGGTAGATGCCCTTGTAGCCGAACTCCGCGATGCTCGCGCGGAACGCCTCGTTCAGCGACGCCACCCGGTCGCGCAGGATGTCCTGGAACCGCACGAGCAGCGGGAACTTCAGCCCGCGGGACTTCGCCTCCTCGATCAGGTCGGTGAGGTCGACGCTCGCGCCCTTCTCGCGCAGCGGCTTGGCCACGACGTGGCCATGGTCGTCGATGTCGAAATAGCCCGCGCCCCAACGGTCGATGTTGTAGGTCGTGCGGGCGGCGGCGATGTCCCACGCGCCATGGACGGCGGAGGGCGAAGCGGCGGTAGGTTCGCTCATTTCTATTTGGTCTGCGCGCGGACTGTAGGAACCGAGTGCGCAGATTCAAGGGAGCGCTTGTGAATCTTTGAGGCGGGCCGCCCTTTCCGGGGCCTTCCGTGAAACTTGGTAACCAATCCCGCCAGGCGGCGTCTCCCCAGCCACAGCAACGTCTCTCGCACCCCCGTCCCCGCCACCACACACCATCGCCATGAAAACATCGTCCCGCCCTCTCTTCGCGGCCGGTCTCGCCGCGTTCCTCTCCCTCGGAGCCCTGGGCCTCTCGGCCCAGGACAACGCGCCCGCCGCCGCCAACGGCGCCGACCAAGGCGGCAACCGCCGCAACCGCGGCCAAGGCGGCCCCGGCGGGGGCGCCAACATGACCCCTGAGCAGATGCGCGCCCGCATGATGGAGCGCGTCCGCGAGCAGTTCGGGGTCAAGGACGACGCCGAATGGAAGATCATCTCCGAACGCGTCGAGAAGGTCAGCGCGGCCCGCCGCGAGATGGGCGGCGGCATGGGCATGTTCGGCGGACGCGGCGGCCCCGGCGGCCCCGGTGGTGCCGGCGGGGGACGCGGCGGTTTCGGCGGCGAACCCAGCGCCGAGGCCACGGCCCTCAAGAGCGCCATCGACAACAACGCGTCCGCCGACGACATCAAGGCCAAGCTAGCCGCGTACCGCGCCGCCCAGAAGGAGAAGGAAACCAAGCTGGCCAAAGCCCAGGACGAACTCCGCCAGGTCCTGACCGCCAAGCAGGAGGCGGCCGCCGTCCTCGCCGGATATCTCAAGTGACGTCCCGTCCCGGCGGGCCCCATCCCCGACGGCAAACGCATGGCTGACGCCGGCCCTCTATCGCAACTGGTCGCACGCATGGTGGCCGACAGGCAACTGTCGGCCGCCGACGCTCTGTCCATGTCCGCGCGTCCCGCGTCGGCGCCCGACGGCTCCGAGGCGGCGGTGCTGCGCTGGCTCGCGGCGGAATACGAGCTGCCGTTCTCCGACCTCGAGGATGTCGATCCCGACATGCAGGTGCTCTCGCTCTTCCAGGCGCGTATCCTGTTGAAGGAGGAGTTGCTCCCGCTCCGCCATGTCGACGGCGCCGTCGAGATCGCCACCTCGCGCCTCTTCTCCACGCAGGGGCTCGACGT
>JANNAJ010000247.1:0-1671 GCA_031384285.1 Verrucomicrobiota bacterium | reverse complement strand
AAGGCCGCTTCCTCTTCGGCAACTCCGGCTACCAGAACGGCGCCGCCTCGCAGGTCCTCTTCGTCACCACCGGCGACCACGACCTCACCGGCAAGACCGACGTGGCCGTCTCGTTCCGCAGCGTCTACGAGCAGAACCAGGATTCCATCGGCGCCCTCGAGTACTCCGTCGACGCCGGCAAAAACTGGCTGCCGGTCGTCTACTACCTCGACGGCCGAGACATCGTCCGCGACGACGCGGGCACAATCGACGTCGACGCCACGTTCAGCACCGAGCGCGGCGACGTCGCCCGCTTCACGGATGCCACCGGCACCGATCGCGGCGGTTCCTACGGCGCCTTCATCGCGGCCCCGGTCAGCCACGCCCTCGCGCCGTTCCTGCAGGCGCGCGTCGACGACAACCCGGTGGAAGGAAAACGCGTCGAGCTCTTCCGCATCGCCGGCGCCGACAACCAGAAGACGGTGCGCTTCCGCTTCGCCTACGCGGGCACCGACAGCTGGTACTGGGGCGTGGACGACTTCGGCATCTACTCGCTCGCGGCGTCGGCACCGCTCGCCCTCACCGTCGCGCGCGAAGCCGATGGCGTCCGCCTCTCATGGACCGGCGGTGGCACCACCGCCGTGCTGGAATCGTCGCCGTCGATCACCGGGCCGGTCTGGCAAGCGGTGCCGGGCGTCTCCGGCAACGCGGCAAAACTCGGCGTGGACGCCGCCCAGCGCTACTTCCGCGTCCGGCAACCCTGATCCTCGACGGACCGGATGGTGCAAGGCCGGGGCCATCGCCCCGGCCTTTTTCATCCGCGACCCACGAACGGGGAGTCACCGCCCGAACGCTTGGCCCAGGAAACCGCGGATCACCGCCAACTCCGGTTCGCCGGCGACGGTGTGGACCTTGTCGAATTCGCGCCAGGTTAGGTCGAGATCGGCGGCCTTGAGCTGTGCCACCTGTTCCCGGACCGGCGGCAGCGGGATCAGCGGGTCGCGCGTGCCGTGCGTGAAGAGGGCCCGCTGCGACGTCGCGACCGGCGAGAGCTCCCGCAAGAGCTCGTCGGGCTGCCACACGTAGCCGCTGATGCCGACGAGCGCGGCGAGCCGGTGCGGATAGCGGAACCCCGCATCGAGCGTCATCACGCAGCCCTGCGAGAACCCGAGCAGCGCCGTCTGCTCGCTGGCGAACCCGGCGGCGCGCTGCGCATCGAGCAGCGCGGTCAGCGCCTTGCGGCTGCGCTCGATGCCCGGCCGGCTGTCGCCCTGCAGATCGTACCAAGAGAAGCCGCCGTAGTAGTCGTCCGGCGCATCGACCAGCAGGTAGTTCATCCACGGCAGCCGCAGCTCGCCCGGCAGCCAACGCCATCCGTCCATCGAATCGCCGAGCCCGTGCAGCACGACGAGCAACGCGCGCGAGCCGGGTTCCGTGGCGGGGACAAGTTCCGTGTTCAGCATGGCCGGAGATTGGGCGAGCGGACGGCACCCGACAACCGCGCGCTACGCGACTTTCCCGTCTCCTGGGCCGCAGCCGGCCAGGCGCATCCTACATTCTCGCGCTCCACGCTTCCCCGGCGCGCGCGGGCCGTGCTTCGCTCGTTCCGATGAAACGCTGGCTGCTCCTCTGCTTGGTGGCCGTGACGGCCGCCGTCCGCGCCGCGGGCGGGATCGCCGACAAGCCCTTCTC
>JANNAJ010000219.1:0-4558 GCA_031384285.1 Verrucomicrobiota bacterium | reverse complement strand
CACCCGGGCCTGCCGGGATCCGGAGCGGCCGCGAGGAAGAAGCCGTCCGGATCACGGTGACCGTGCAGGAGCCCGTCCGCTTTCCTGAGATCGGGCTGATGATGGCGTCGCACGGACGCGCGTTCGACTCCGCTGATGCGGACCGGCTGTCGCGCCTGGGCCTTTCTCATCTGCGCGCCGACCTGCGGTTGGCGGACCCCACCTGGCCGGAGCGGCTACGCGTCGCTGCGAGGGATGCCACGGGTCTCGGGGCTGCGCTGGAACTGGCGGTCCACTTGCCGGCCGGCACCGGCGGAGACCTCGCGTCGGTCGCCCGCGAGCTCGGGAGGATGAAGGTTGATCTCACCCGGGCCCTCATCTTCCGCGATGGATCCCGCTCGACTTCGGCGGCCGACCTCGAAGCCGCGCGCATCGCGCTCGACGAATGCGGCATGGCCATCGGGGCGGGGACCGACGCCGATCTCTACCAGCTGAATCTCCAGCCCCCGCCTGCCGACGGCGATCTCGTGTGCTGGTCGATGAACCCGCAGGTCCACGCCTTCGACGCGATGAGCATCGCCGAGACGCCCGCGGCGGTCGTCCATCAGGTCGCCAGCGTCCGGCGCTGTTTCCCGGAGCTCCCGCGGGTCGTCTCGCCGGTCACCTTGAAGCCGCGGTCCAATCCGGTCGCCACCGGTCCGGAGAGGCCTGTCCCGGCGGGCGAGTTCCCGCCGCAGGTCGATGTCCGCCAGATGTCGCTTTTCTGCGCCGCGTGGACGGTGGCGATGCTCAAGGCGCTGTCCGAAAGCGGCGTCGAGAGCGTCACCCTCTTCGAGACGACCGGCTGGCGCGGCGTGCTGGAGACGGCCGCCGGATCGCCGTTGCCGGCGCGGTTCCCGTCGATGCCCGGCAGCGTGTTCCCCGTGTACCACGTGCTGGCGGATGTCGGCGGGTTCTCGCCGCGAACGGTCGTGCCCACCGAGGCGACCGGACCTGCCGGAGTGGTGTCGTTGCTCCTGGGCGCGGGAGGACGCCGACGTCTGCTGCTTGCGAACCTGTCGACGACGCCGAGGTTCGTCTCGATCGCGGGGCTCGGCGAGCCGGCCCGCATCCGCATCCTCGACGGCACGACCCTCGAGGCCGCGATGCTCCGGCCGGAAGAGCACCGGGGGCGGATCGTTCCGCTTCCGACCGAAGGATTCCGGCTGGTCGCCCATGCCATCGTCACCATCGACCTCCACGCGCCTTGATCCACCGCTTCCATCCATGAAACCGAACCCAAGAGCCTTCCATCCCTGCTTCCTCGCGGTCTTCGCGATGATCGCCGCGCTTTCCATCACCGGCTGCGGACGATCCGATGTCGCGCCCACGACCGGCGCGACGTCCTCGACGGCGACGGATGCGCCCGCGACCTCCGCGAAGGTGAAGACCATCGGCGTCGCTTTCGAGACGTTGCAGACGGAGTTCTGGGTCGCCGGCTTCGACAAGCTGAGGGCCGATTGCGCCGCGAAGGGCATCACCATGCTCGAAGCGGTGGCGGACGGCGATGCCGGCAAGCAGTTCGACCAGGTGAACAACTTCATCCACCGCAAGGTCGACGGCATCATCATCGCGCCGAAGGACGGCAAGACGGTGATCCCGATGATCAAGGCCGCCAACGCCGCAGGCATCCCGGTCGCGCTCTACAACCGTCCGGCCGACGCGACCGACGCGAAGCACACCGCGATCGCACCGGACAACTTCGCCATCACCAAGGAGACGGTCACCTATCTCGTGTCGCTGGCGAGGAAGACCGGCAAGCGGCAGAAGGCGATGATCCTCATGGGCGACCTCAGCGACGTGAACGCCATCGGCCGGCGCGATGGTTTCGAGGCGGCCGTCAAGGAGGCGGGCGACGCGGTCGAGGTCGTGGCGCGGGTCCCGACCGACTGGAACCAGGAGAAGGCGCTGGCCGGCGTGCAGGGCGCCTTCCAGGCGAACCCGGACATCGGGCTCATCTTCACTTCGAGCGACTTCATGTTCCCCAGCATCAAGTCCGTGCTCAGCAACCTCGGGCGGTGGAAGAAGCACGACCAGCCCGGCCACGTGATCCTCGGCGGCTTCGACGGCGACGCCACGGCCTACCAGATGATGGTCGACGGCCACGTCGATGCGACCGGTGTCCAGGACGTCTACTGGGAGGCGGGGCAGGCCATCCAATCCATCATCGATTCGCGGGCCGGCAAGGCCGTGCCCGCGCGGATCGATGACAAGGGCTTCGCCATCACGCAGGCGAACCTGAAGGAGATGGAAGGCCGGATGTGGGGCGCGGCGGTCGCGAAGAAGGCGCGATGACATCGGCGGGAACCATCGGCGGGGGGGCGCGTCGGATCGCGAAGGGCATCGGATCCGAGCACTTCGGCCTCGTCCTTTGCCTTCTGGCCGCGGGCGTCTTCGCCATGGCCGCCCCGGGATTCCTCTCTTCCGGGAATCTCTCGAACATCCTGGTCGGCGCCCTGCCTCTGCTCGTGCTGGCGACGGGGCAGACCCTCGTGCTCGTCACCGGAGGCATCGACCTGTCGGTCACCGCCATCGTCGGGCTCAGCAGCCTCGTCGGTGCGTTGGTGATGGGCGGCGAACTGGGGTGGATGCGGGGGAGCCCGATGGCGATGCCCGTCGGGGTCGCGGCGATGCTCGGCACGGGCGTGGCCGTCGGATTCCTCAACGGCTTCTGCGTCGCCCGGCTCCGCATGCCGGCGTTCATGGTCACGCTGGTGGCGACCATGACCTTCGGCGGCTTCGCGGTCTGGATCGCCAAGCAGGCCGCGGGCACGGAGAGCATCTACGGCCTCCCCGCCTCCTTCCTGGTCCTGGGTGGCCGCCCGGCGGTCGCCGCGTGCCTGGCCATCCTTGCGGCGGTCGCCGCGCATCTGCTGCTCGGGCGCACCTTGCTCGGTCGATGGTTCCACGCCGTCGGCCACAACCCGCGCGCCGCGCTCATCTCCGGGGTGCCCGTCGACCGGGTCACCGTGGCCGCGTACGTCGTCAGCGGCCTCTTCGCCGCCTTGGCATCGGTGCTCATCACCGCGCGTCTGGAGACCGGTTCGCCGAACCACGGCAAAGCGCTGCTGCTCGACGTGATCGGCGCGGCGGTGATCGGCGGCACGAGCCTTTCCGGAGGCCGGGGGAAGGTCGCGTGGACCGTCCACGGCGTGCTGTTCCTCGCTCTGCTCGGCAACGGCATGGACCTCCTGAACGTCTCCGATTTCCTCGTCACCATCGCCAAGGGCGCGGTGATCCTCGTCGCGGCCCTGCTCGACGTCGGACGCCGCCGGCTCGCCCTCGCCCCGGAGTGACCGTGCCCCGACCATGATCGTGAGCGCCCAGGACCGAGGACCGGCGGAAGAGCCGTGCGATGCCGTGAGGTTCGACGGCATCGTGAAGGTTTTCTCCGGCGTGCCCGTGCTCAAGGGCGTGAGCTTCGGCGTCGCGCCCGGGAAGGTCGTGGGCCTGGTCGGCGAGAACGGCGCGGGGAAATCCACCCTGATGAACCTGCTCGGCGGGAACCTCCGGCCGGACGCCGGGACGATCCGGCTCGGCGGTCGCCTCTACACGCCCCGGGGCCCCGAAGACGCCCGGGCGGCCGGCATCGCTTTCGTCCACCAGGAGCTGAACCTGTTCCCCAACCTGAGCATCGCCGAGAACCTCTTCCTCCGGGATCTCCCGCGCCGGCCGGGCCGGTGGCCTTGGATCGATCGCCGGGCGTTGCGCGAGAAGTCCGCCGACCTGCTGCTCCAGGTCGGATTGGACCGCGATCCCGGCACGCCGGTCGAGCGGTTGCCGGCGGGCGAGCGCCAACTGGTCGAGATCGCCAAGGCGGTCGGGGCCGACGCACGAGTCATCCTCTTCGACGAACCGACCACCTCGCTCTCGTCCGTCGAGCGCGAGCGGCTCTTCACCTTGGTCGGGAAGCTCCGGGACCGGGGCATCGCGATGGTCTACATCTCGCATGCCCTCGGCGACGTGCTCCGGCTGTGCGACCACCTCGTCGTGCTGCGCGACGGCGAGGTGGTCGGCGCCGGCGCGGCCGCGGGCTTCGACCACGACCGGCTCGTGTCGTTGATGGTGGGCCGGCAGTTGACGCAGCTGTATCCTGAACGCCGCCCGATGCCGCCCGATGCCGCGATGGGCACACCGGTCCGAGGGCCGGTCCTCGAGGTCGTCGGCGTGTCCCAGCCGGGGATCGTCCGCGACATCTCGTTCCAGCTGGCCGAGGGCGAGGTGCTCGGCATCTCCGGGTTGATGGGTGCGGGCCGGTCCGAGCTGGCGCGCATCCTGTTCGGCCTCGATCCGCACTCGACCGGCGAGATCCGTCTCGGCGGAGCCCGGCTCGAAGGACCGCCGGGCGAGCGGATCCGGCGCGGGCTCGCATTCCTGACCGAGGACCGCCGAGGAGAAGGGCTCTGCATGGAGGCCTCGATCACCGACAACATGGCGCTGGCCACCTTGCGTTCCCACGCCCGCACCCCGGCGCGCTGGCTCGACATGAGGGCGGTCGGACGGGCGGTCGGGCGGATGCGCGACGCCGTGCGTCTCTCGG
>JANNAJ010000213.1:0-6539 GCA_031384285.1 Verrucomicrobiota bacterium | reverse complement strand
GTCGTATCGCCCCAGAACCAGAAGAGCCGCCCGCGATGCGCCGCGTTCTGCACGCTGTCCTGCCCGACGAGTCCGGACTCGCGCCAATCCTGCTCCAGTCCGAGCTTCTGGCTCTCGGCGAACAGGCCCGCGCCGGTCAGCCGCCCGATGCGCCGTGCGAGAATGGTCCGCTTCACCTTGACCCGCAGCGTCCGGCCCGGCTCCGGCTTCAGTCGCACACCCCGGTTCCCGAAGCCGTCCGCCTCCACTTCGTACCCGTGGCCGTGGACCTCGAACCAGGTCTCGCGCCCCATCAGCTCCGGCATGTCGAAGGCGATCCGTCCCGCGTTGTCCGAGACGAACCGTGCCTGGTGCGTCGTGCGCAGCTCCACCAGCGGCACCGGCCAACCGCTGCCCTGTTCGACGATCTCGATGCGGCAGGGTTCCGCCGCCGTCACCCCGGACGCCAAGGCCAGCGCCAACCACGCCCGCGACAGATCCATGCGGTGGACGATGCCGGAAAACAGAACGCCGCGCCAGTAGCGCTGGCGCGGCGTCCGATCCGGGAAACCGAGGCTACTGCAACTTCGCGAGGTTCGCCGCGCCGTTCACCGTCGAGTTCACGCGGAGGCGCAGGCCGTTCAGGCGGATGAAGCCGGTGGCGTCGTCCTGGTTGTAGGCCTTGGTCGGGTCGGCCTCCATGGTCGCGATGTGCGGGTTGTACATTGAGAACTTCGACTTCCGGCCGGCGACGTAGAGCCCGCCTTTGTACAGCTTCACCCGCACGGTGCCGCTGACGTTCTTCTGGCTCTCCTCGACGTAGGCCTGCAAGGCGAGGCGTTCCGGGGCGTACCAGAAGCCGTTGTACACCAGTTCGGCGTATTTCGGGATGAAGCCGTCGCGCTGGTGCATGACCTCGCGGTCCATCGTCAGGCTCTCCATCTGGCGGTGCGCGTAGTGCAGGATGCTGCCGCCCGGGGTCTCGTACACACCGCGGCTCTTCATGCCCACGAAGCGGTTCTCGACCATGTCCACCCGGCCGACGCCATGCTTGCCGCCGATCTTGTTCAGCGTCTGCATGACCTTGAGCGGGGTCATCGCCTTGCCGTTCACCGCGACGCAATCGCCCTTCACGAACTCGAGCTCGACGTGTTCGGGCTTGTCCGGGGCGTCCTCGGGCAGCACGGAGAGGGTGGTGAAGTAGTCGCGGTTCTTGAGGTCGAAGGAATCGTACCAAGGATCCTCGAGGATGCCGGCCTCGTACGAGATGTGCAGGAGGTTCCGGTCCATCGAGTACGGCTTCTTGGCCGAGGCCTGCACGGGGATCCCCTTGGCGGCACAGTAATCGATCATCACCTGGCGGCCGGGGAAATCCTTGCGGTACCGCTCGTCGCGCCACGGCGCGATGATCTGGAGCTCGGGCGCGAGGGCGGCGGCGGTCAGTTCGAAGCGCACCTGGTCGTTGCCCTTGCCGGTGGCGCCGTGGGCGATGGCGTCGGCCTTCTCGGCCTTGGCGATCTCGACCATGCGTTTGGCGATGAGCGGGCGGGCGATGCTGGTGCCGAGGAAGTACTGGCCCTCGTAGATCGCGCCGGCGCGCAGCATCGGATAGATGAAGTCGCTGGCGAACTCCTCCTGGAGGTCATCGATGTAGATCTTGGAGGCGCCGGTCTTCTTGGCCTTCTTCTCGAGGCCCTTGAGCTCGTCTTCTTGGCCGATGTTGGCGCAGAAGCAGATCATCTCGGCGTTGCCGTAGGTTTCCTTGATCCAGGAGAGCAGCACCGAGGTGTCGAGGCCGCCGGAGTAAGCGAGGACGATTTTCATTTTGGCGGGCGGATGATGCGAACGGCGGCGGCGCGTGGAAGGGCAAACTTGCGGTGCTACGGCCGCGATCCGGAACCGGGGATGGAACGCGGACGGCGTCCGGACGGGAAAACAGGGAAGGGGAGAGTAGGAATCTGGAAAGCAGGAAGGCAGGAAAAGAACGGATCAAGAAGCAACCCGAAGCGCGCTATCGGGCGGGCCGGACAGCGCCTCCTCCGAACCCCGAGACGCTCTGTGGCTCTTCCCTTCCTGCTTTCCTGCTTTCCAGATTCGTTCCCTCCCCGTCTCCACCTCGGATCCAGGACAGGCCTTTGGTCCGGCGTCACGGACCGTCACCTGCCGTCACGCGGGCGGGCGCGCCGGCTCGATGTGGATCAGCACGTCGTGGACGTGCGGCAACTGGGCGCGGACGGTGTCTTTCACCTCGTGGGCGAGGCGGTGGGACCGCTCGACCGTCATCAGAGGATCGACGTGGACGTGCATGTCCACGAACAGGTGGTAGCCCATCTTGCGCGCGAAGCATTTCTCGATGGCGTCCACGCCCGGGACGGCGGAGGCGATGACCCGGATGTGTTCGGTGAGCAGCGGATCGGGCGTCGCGTCCATCAACTCCTCGAGCGCGGGGCGCAGGAGGCTCCAGCCGTTCCACGCGATGACGGCGGCCGCGACGAACGCCGCCACCGAATCGGCGCTGGCGAACCGCGGCCCCCCGACCAGCGAGATGGTGATGCCGATGGCCGCGGCGAGGGAGGTCACGGCATCGCTCCGATGATGCCATGCGTCGCTCTTCACGGCCGCGCTCTGGACCGCTTCGCCTTCGCGCTGCACGTAGCGGAAGAGCACCTCCTTCACGACCAGCACGCCCAGCAGCACCAGCAGCGTGAACGGCCTCGGCCCCGGTCCTGGCGTCGGCGTGATGACCTCGCGCAGCGCATGCAGCCCGATGCCGGCCGCCGCCAACAACAGCATGGTGGAGATGACGGCCGCCGCGATCGGCTCGGCCTTGCCGTGGCCGTAGGGGTGGTCCTCGTCGGCGGGCTTGGAGGCCACGACGATCCCGCGCCAGACGATGATCGACCCGACGATGTCGGCGAACGATTCGAAGGCATCGGCGACCAACGCGTGGGAATGACCGACGATCCCGGCGAACAGCTTGCCGCCCGCCAGCAACACGTTCGCGGCCATCCCGAGGAAGGTGACGCGCAGGCTGCGTTGGAGGCGGGTGTCGGACATGGAGATTCGGCCAGGTGGATCGGATCTTCAGGACCTCGGGTCAGCCCGGGATCCTGCGCATCCTCTCGGGAGATCCTCCACGCGGAACACGCACCAAGCTTCAGATCTGGTGGCAGAACATCGCGTCGCGGAGCTTCGGTTCGAACCACGTGCTCTTCGGCGGCATGATCCCGCCGGCGTCGGCGATGCTCATGAGGTCCTCGATGCTCGTCGGGAACATCGAGAAGGCGCAGGCGTATTCGCCGCTGTCCACGAGCTTCTCCAGCTCGGCCGTGCCGCGGATGCCGCCCACGAAGTTGATGCGCTTGCTGGTGCGCGGATCGTCGATGCCGAAGACCGGCGCGAGCACGTGCTTCTGCAGCAGCGTCACGTCGAGGCGCTCGATCGGGTCGTCCGTCGCGGTCAACGTCGGGCGGAAGGTGAGCGTCCGCCACGCGCCGCCGATGTACAGCGCCAGCTCGTGCTTGCGCGAGGGCTTCGCCGGCCCGCCGGCACGGATGTCGAACACGGTCCCGAGCTTCGTCAGCAAGCCTTCCGCCGTGAGGCCGTGCAGGTCTTTGAGCACCCGGTTGTAGGGGAGTATCTGCATCTGGTCGTGCGGGAAGACCACGGTCAGGAACCGCGCGCTCTGCCCGGCACCGCGGCGCGACTGGAACACCCGGCCCGCTGCGGCGCTGCGGTGATGTCCGTCGGCGATGTAGAGGAAGGGGATCTTCTCGAAGGCCGCGGCGATGGTCGCGATGCCTTCGGCGTCGCTCACCACCCAGGCGGTGTGGCGGACGCCGTCCGGTGCGGTGAGGTCCACGGCGGGGGCGGCGGTGCAACGGGCGGCGACGAAGGCGTCCATCGCGGAATCGGCGCGGTAGGTGAGGAACACCGGACCGGTCTGCGAATCCAGGGCCTCGATGTGGCGGACGCGGTCGTCCTCCTTGTCGGGCCGCGTGAGCTCATGCTTCTTGATGATGCCGTCGAGGTATTCCTGGCAACTGGCCGCGGCGACGAGGCCGGTCTGCGAGTGCGGGCCCATCACCTGGCGGTAGAGGTAGAAGCAGGGCTGGTCTTCCTGATGCAGCACGCCCTGGGTGATGAGAGCGGCGAAGTTCTCGGCGCCCTTCGCGTAGACGGCCGGCGAATACAGGTCGGTTCCCGGCGGCAGGTCGATCTCCGGCTTGCTCACGTGGAGGAAGCTGAGCGGATTCCCTTGGGCCATGACGCGGGCCTCCTCGGACGACATGACGTCGTACGGGAGCTCGCAGATCTTGGCGGCGAGGTCGGGGCGGGGACGGAGAGCGGCGAACGGTCGGATCGTGGCCATAAAAGAGGCGCGGAGACTAGGCGACCCAGCCCGAAGTCCAAAGCCGAAATCGCGGCTGGGTCCCTGTCGGCCCGACCGTCCTCGTGCCGCTCCACGGATCCGCCCGCCCGTCACTTCTTCTGGCCGTGGCTCTGCTCCAGATGCCGCTTGAGCAGGTCCTCGCCGTAGTCGTTCTGCGGGTCGCGATAGACGGAGTGGATGTGGTTGATCGCGCCGTCCTTCCTCCCGGGAGGATGGTTGTTGTCGAACTCGATCAGAACGGTCGGGCCGTGGACGCGGTAGTAGTAGGCTTTCGTCGGGCCGACCGGACCGGCCCAAGCGAAGCGGACCTTGTCCCAGCCAGAGCGGTTGATCCGGTCGAGCTGCTGACGGGCGAGGTCGGGGCGGTAGTTCCGCAGGAACTCGTCGACGAGCAACATCAGCGCGGTCTTTTGCCCGGCATCGAGCCCAGAGAACGCGAGGCCTTCGGGCTTCTGGAGCGCTTTGTCCCGTCCCGGGCCGGCGACGACGTCGGCCGGAGCGACGGCGCCGAGCGACGCCTGCTTCTGCTGTTCAGGACGGAGCGACTTCATCAGCGCGATGCCCAGGTCGTCCTCGGCACCGAGCACGCGCCATCCGGCATGGAGGCCGTCGCGGACCTCGTGGGGATCGGACCCCATGAAGGTCGGCGTGGCCGCGACCTCGTCGCCGACGAGGCTGAAGTTCAGCGCGAGATGATGCCCGTCGAGCTGCCAACCCCACGGCTTCCCGGAGGCGGGCTCCCCGAGGAACGACAGCCAGTAATAGCGCAGACCGAACATCGGCTTGTCGGACTTGTCCTGGCCGGAGAGATGGAGCAGCACCTCGTCGAGCTGCATGATGCCGCTGGCCTTCAGGTAGCCTTGGCTGCTCAGCCCGGACTGGATCAGGTGATGCGCCTTGATCCGCTGTTCCGGCGACAGCTCGCCCATGCTGATGCCCTTCCGCGGATGGATCGTGTGAGGGAGGTTGCTCCAGTCCTTGCGCTCCGGATCGTCGGCCGCGAACACCGCGAGCTTCCGCTGCTCCGCCGTGAGCGAGACGAGGAACTCGGTGGCCGTCGCCCGGATCCGCGGCGCGGAAGCCGTCGCGGCGGCGGTCTCGGCACCGAGGCCGCGCGGGGCCGTCAAGCCGGCGCCCAAGAGCGCGGCGGCGAGGAGCAGTCGGAAGGAACTCATGGGAATCAGCGGTGGGGGGCGTGGCGTGGCGGATCATTCCATCGGGCCGATCAGCTCGACGAAAGTTCCGTCCGGGTCCTGGACGAGCGTGAAATAGGTGGTGCCGCCCATGAGGAACGGCGTCTCGCCGAGCAGCTTCACGTCGTTCGCCTTGATCCGCTCGAGGATGGGCTTCAGCGCCTTCACATGGATCGTGATGTACTGCATGCCGGTGTCGTCCTGGAGATGTTTCTGCTTCGGATGGGAGGCCGGTTTGCCGAAGCTCATCAGCTTCCACTCGGTGGCGGTCTTGCTGTCGCCGAGCTTGAGCACGGTGATGCTCACCGGGACGCCGTCGGTCAGGCCGGTGCGCTTGCCTCCGGCGGAATCCACCGAGAAGCCGCCGGTCTTCTTCATCCCGATGACCTTCGTGTAGAACTCGACGGACTTCTCGACATCGGCGACGACGACCCCGATGGAGATGGTCTCGCTGGTGAACTCGGTGGACTCGGCCGTGGCACGGGCGCAGAGCAGCGCGGCGGCGGCGAGGACGGAAAACAGGCGCGTGGGCTTGATCATGGCGAGGCAAGAGACTGCGCCTTCCGACCGGCCGCGGCGACCGTAAAATCACGGCTCGCGCGACGCCGGGACGGCCGCTACCCGATTCTCAGGCCCGACGGACTGGCGCCCGCGCACGATATCCGTCAGGGCTTGCTCGATCGCGTGCGGAAGAACCGCGTCCGCTCATCGACCGGCGGCGTCACCTCGATCTCTCGCGCGGTGGCGGGATACGACGGCCCCAGATCCGAGGTCGCGACCGGCACCCAAACGGCCG
This sequence comes from Verrucomicrobiota bacterium, assembly GCA_031384285.1. Classification (GTDB taxonomy): domain Bacteria; phylum Verrucomicrobiota; class Verrucomicrobiia; order Limisphaerales; family UBA9464; genus CAIVQB01. Next base: position 178 of record JANNAJ010000213.1, on the reverse strand, counting down.
CGTCGACCCGGTCGGTCGCTTCGAGGAACACGGTCTGGTTGGCCGGTTGGCGGATCTTCAAGCGCAGACCTCCGAGGGTCGCGACCGGCGTGAGCGTCGCCGCTGTCGCGGGGGTATCCGACGCCAACTGCTCGATCCAACGGGTGATCAACCGGGAACCGGCCGCATCCGGGATGGA
>JANNAJ010000163.1:0-4203 GCA_031384285.1 Verrucomicrobiota bacterium | reverse complement strand
CCAGCGAGGTGGACGGATCCTGGAAGACCATCTGGAACATCCGCCGCCGAGCGCGGAGCGCCTTCGGTGGAAGCGCCGTGATGTCCTCGCCGTCGAAGCGGACCGTCCCCGCCGTCGGTTCGACCAAGCGCAGCACGGCGCTTCCACCGAAGGCGCTCCGCGCTCGGCGGCGGATGTTCCAGATGGTCTTCCAGGATCCGTCCACCTCGCTGGATCCGCGGTCCACCATCGGTGAGAGCATCGGCGAAGCGTTGGACATCCATCGGCTCGCGGCGGACCGCGCGTCCCGGACCGCGCGCATCGGGGAACTGCTGCGGAGCGTCGGGCTCGCGCCGGATCACTCGGACCGATATCCGCACGAGTTCAGCGGTGGACAACGGCAGCGGATCGGCATCGCCCGGGCGCTCGCGGTCGAGCCGCGGCTCATCGTGTGCGACGAACCGGTCAGCGCTCTCGACGTGAGCGTGCAGGCGCAGGTCATCAACCTGCTGCAGGACCTCCAACGTGACCGCGGGCTGGCCTATCTGTTCATCTCCCACGACCTCGCCGTGGTGGAGCATCTCTGCCAGCGGGTGATGGTGATGTACCTCGGACGCGTCGTGGAGGTCGGCGATGCGCGGGAGGTCTGCCGGGCTCCGCAGCATCCGTACACGAAGGCGCTGCTCTCGGCCGTGCCGGTGATGGATCCGGCGGCGAAGCGCTCGCGCATCGTGCTCGGCGGGGACGTTCCTTCACCGATCGATCCACCGCCGGGATGTCCGTTCCATCCGCGCTGTCCGGTGGCAGTCGCGCGGTGCCGGACGGAACTGCCCGTGCTCCGCCGGGTCGGGCCGGGCCGCGACGTCGCCTGTCACGTCGCCGGCTGACCCGCGGTCCCGTGGGAGGCGGTGGATCAGCGGTTCGCGGCCTGCTTCGCCATGGCGACCTTGGTCGTGGCCAGCAGGACGTCGATGTCGGGCTGCACATCGGCCCGGGTCTCGGTGTCCATGCGGTCGATGAAGAGGATGCCGTTCAAGTGGTCGACCTCATGTTGGATCGCCCGTGCGAGCAATCCGCCGGCCTTGAACGAGAAGCTCTCGCCGCGCTCGTTCTGCGCCGTCACCTCGGCCTCGGCCGTGCGTTCGATCTCGCCGAAGATATCGGGGAAGCTGAGGCAACCCTCGGGCCCCGAGGCGCGCGTGCCGACGGGCCGCACGACCGGGTTGATGAGCACGAGCGGCATGAACGACTCGACATCGGCTTCCTGTCCCGCCAGCCAGAGGCGGCTGGGACGGTCCTTCACGCCCCGGAGGTCGATGGTCGTGAGCTGCATGGCGCGGCCGACCTGCTGGGCGGCGAGGCCGATGCCGTGGGCATGCTTCATCGTCTCGAACATGTCGGCGACGAGCTGTTGGATCTCGGGGGTGATCGATTCGATCTTCGCGCCCTTCTTGCGGAGGACGGGATCGCCGTATCGGACGACGGGGAGGACCATGGATCGGTGTCTTGTTCTCAGTTGGACGGCCAGCTCCGCATGAACGCCACGAGGTCCGCGACGCTGGGGCTGTCGGCGGTGCGGACGTAATGGCCGCTGGTGCCCACGCCGCAGAGCAAGCTCGCCGCGTTGCCGAGGCCGAGCAGCTTGCCGAGGCAGAAGCCGCTGTTGAAATGGTCGCCGGCGCCCGTCGTGATCCTCGGCTTGGCGCAGACGGATCCCGCGACCACCTCCGCCTTGCCGCCGGAGACGGCCAGAGCATAGGCGGTGGGATGGACGACGAGCGTGTCCACGGGCACGCGCTTCTGGATCTCCAACGAGAGCTCGGCGAGTCCTTCCCATCCGCGGGGCCCGGAAGGGAGGCCGAGCACCTTGGCGATCTCGTAGGCCTCCTTCTCGTTCAGGCCGAGGATGCAGTCGAACTTCGACTGGAACCTCACGATCAGGTCGAGCGCCCGCGCGATGTCGGCGGGCAGGCGTTTCTCGGGGTCGGCGAGGTCGAAGAAGATCGTCCGGCGCGGCCCGCTGATGGCCGGCACGAGCTCCTCCTGGATGCTCTCCCAGATGTCGCTCATGTAGGGGAGCATGGTCCAGTTCACGAAGCAGACGAGGTCGGACGACGCGAGTTTGGCGGCGAACTTCTCCTTGCCGTAGCGGGCGGCGATGTTGGCCCAGTTGATCTCCTTGAGCGTGTAGTGCTTCCCGACCATCACCTTGCCGTCGTCGAACTCGAGGGCGTCGGTCAGGCCCGCGCCGCAGATGGTGTGGACCTCCGCGCGCGTGGCGAACCCGTCGAACACCGGATGGAGAGCCGGCCAGCCGAGCGCGCCGAGATAGGTCACGCCGATGCCGAAACGGGCGAGGGCATTGGCCATGATGGGGCCGTTGCCGCCGAGCTTGGTCATGATGTTCACCAGCTCGACATTGGTGCTTTGGCCGGCGGCGGCGGCGAGGCGCGCGGCATAGGCCGCGATGGTCGGCACGCGGTCGAAGCGCACGGCGTCGTGGCGTTTGTCGACGACATGGAGGATCTCGTCGACGAAGCCGTCGAGTCCGACGAACGCGGTGAGGGACGGCACGCGGGAGGCCGCGGCGGCGAGCTGGTCCGCGACGGAGGCGCGGAATTCGGGGGAGTTCAACATGGCGGGAAAGGGGGGATGGTCTCGGGGTCCGGATCGGCGTCGGACGCGGTCAGTCGAGGCTCAGGCCCATCACTTCGAGCACCCGGTTGAGCTCGTCGTCGTCCGAGAAGCGGACCTCGACGCTGCCTTTACCGGCCTTGTAGCGCAGCGCGACCTTCGCGGCGAAGCGCTCGCGCAGCTTGTTCTCGATGTCCACGACGTGGAGGTCGCGCGAAGGCGCCGGGACCGGTGACCTGGCCCCGTGGACCTCGGGCTTCGGTTTCTGCAACGCCGCGACCAGGTCCTCGGTCTGGCGGACGGTCATCCCGGCGGCGAGCACGCGGTCGAACGCGGTCTTCTGGAGCGCGGGATCGACGAGACCGAGGATGACCTTGGCGTGGCCGACGCTGAGGCGGCCCTCGCGGAGAGCGGTCTGGATCGGGGCGGCGAGCTTGAGCAGGCGGAGGGCGTTGGCGACGACGGCACGGGAACGGCCGACCTTCTTGGCGACCTCCTCCTGCGTGAGCTGGAACTGTTCGCCGAGCTGCGCATATCCGAGCGCTTCCTCGACCGGGTTGAGGTTCTCGCGCTGGAGGTTCTCGATCAGCGCGAGCTCGAGCACCTCGCGGTCTGTCGCGGCGCGCTCGACGATGGGCGCCTCGGTCAGCCCGGCCAATTGCGCCGCGCGCCAACGGCGTTCGCCGGCGATGAGCTCGTACATCCCGCCGACGACGCGGACGATCAGCGGTTGGACGATGCCTTGTTCGCGGATGGAATCGGCGAGTTCCGCCAATGCCGCGGGCGCGAAGTCTTTCCGCGGTTGGAGCGGACTCGGCTGGATCCGGGCGAGCGGCACCTGCTTCACCCCGTTCGATGCGACCGGCGGGACCGCGGCCGCCTCGGCCGGATCCGCGGTCGGAGCCGTCGCGGGGACCTTGCCCGAGAACGGGTTCGCCGGGGCAGGGGACGACGGCCGCGCCGCGCCGCCCGAGAGCAACGCGCCCAATCCTCGTCCAAGCGCCGGTTTTGACATGGCGGCCACAGTAGGAAACGCGTCGCAGCGGCAAAAGCGTTTTTGGCGCCGGAGCGCGGATCAATGCCCGAACGCATCGCCGACGCGGCGGATCGTGTCCTCCGGCGCGGTGTGCAGGATCGTCCGCCAACCGCGCGCGGCGCCTGCGTCGATGTTCTCCTGGCGGTCGTCGATGTAGAGCAGGTCCCCGCCGCCGAGCCCGGTGAGCCGTTCCAGCGCGTCGTAGATGCCGCCTTCGGGTTTCATGCTGCGGGCTTCGTAGCTGTAGATGTAGCCGGTGAAGCCGCCGAAGAACGGGAACGCACGGCGGATGTGGCCGATCGCAAGCTCGTTGGTGTTCGAGAAGACGAACGTCGGCACACCGCGCCCGCGGAGTCCGGCATGGAGGGCGACCATCTCGTGGATCTCGTCGAAGATGTCGCCGAAGGCGGCGATGAAGAGCGCTTCCGGCCCGTGGTATCCGGTGAGCCGGCGGATCTCGTCGAAGAACCCGGCGGTGGAGATCAGGCCGGTCTCGAAACGGTGCAGCAGCGGCGATTGGTCGACGATGGCGCGGAACTCCGTCGCGGAGACAT
>JANNAJ010000158.1:0-5514 GCA_031384285.1 Verrucomicrobiota bacterium | reverse complement strand
ACGTCATCGAGGTGATGCGGCGCGAGTTGAAGCCTTCGAGCTTTCGCCTTTGGAGAAAGCGCGTCAGCGGTCGCATCACAAAGCATCGAACTTTGCTCGAGGCGACTCTCAAAGGACCGGGCTTCTGTGAGTGCGATGACTGATTAACCGAGGCCCAGAATCCAGCCTTCGGTGAGCGCGGTGGTGCGTTCAGCGGGACGCAATGGCGGCGCAAAGTGAGCGCCCAAACGGCCGCCGGCATCGCTCTCCCGCATCCAGCGTGCGACGCTGTAGGCATCGTGCTGATGACTATTTCGCTCCTCATTCGGAAAGCTGCGAATCCACAGTGCGGGATAGACCTCGGCGATGACGGAACAGCTCTGCGGCGGCACCCATCCGTCGAAAGGCCAGAAGTGAAGCTTCGAGCCACACTGGTTGCGAAGGAAACGCAGCCACGGCAGGCCGGCGTGGGTGGACTTGGCGACGCTGCCTTGCACATCGAAGTGGAAGACCGACTTCGCGCGGCTGCGTTCCTCGGTCATCCGCCGCCAACGGGAATTTCCCGTGCGTGCGGCCCCATCGCCACGCAACCCGTCCCGGATGAAATCGACATAGAGGTGATCGCCGTCGGTTGGCCAGTGGTGCTGGAAGTCATCGAGGAACTGGGGCCAGTCAGGCGGGATGCGGTGGACCTCGAAGTAGCGGAGCGGAAAGGAAAACGCGTGGTCGATGCCGACAAGCGTGGGCGGGCCGTCGCGCAGTTCAGCGGCGAGCCACTCGGCTAGACCCCGGCGCGTCCAATACTTGCGCGGGCTGGGCGGCGGCGGAACCTCGAAGGGCGGATGCGCGGGCGTGGCCGCGTAGAGGCGCAAGCCGGTCAGGCTGCTGGTGGGTGTCTGCGCACCGGAGTAGTCGATGCCGAGGTAGCGTTCAAACTGCGGCATGTTCGATCAGGGAGTGGTGAGTTCGGCGACGAGGGCGGAGAGGAGGTTCGCGGCGGTGGCACGGGTGACCGTGCGGTCGTGATCCAAGAAGGCGTCGCCGTCGGACCAAGTCGGCGTTTGTCTTACCAGACCGCCTCACTGGCGGATCCGGCGCAGCTTGGACCTGTTCAACCTGTTGTTGTTGAATGATCTGCGAAGAGTGGTGCCCACGACAGGACTTGAACCTGTACGATGTTACTCACTAGAACCTGAATCTAGCGCGTCTGCCAATTCCGCCACGTGGGCTTCACGCTGCGCGCTGGGAGATAGGGGGGCGCGGTCGGAGCGACAAGCTTTTTCCTCCGCGATCCCGTGGAAACGGAGGCTTCCGGAGAGAAGTTGACGTCGGACGGACACAAGAGGTTCGCTACGTCCGTCCCTGACATGCAACACGCACGCTTCCCTTCGCTCGTGGCGGTGCTGGTCCTCAGCACGGCCGCGAACGCCCTCGACTGGCATCCGGGCCCGGGTCATCGCGCGGCGAAGCTCGCCGTGCCCGCGGGCGGCAAGACCGGCTTCACCCTCCTCGATCCGGCGACGCTGGGGATCGATTTCACCAACGACCTCTCGGAGACGCGCCTCGGGCAGTTCCAGAACCTGATGAACGGGTCGGGCGTTGCCGCAGCGGATATCGATGGCGACGGCCATGTGGACCTGTACTTCGTGCACAAGCAGTCCTCCAACCAGCTCTTCCGCAACCTGGGCGGATGGAAGTTCGCCAACGTGACCGCGGGCGCCGGCGCCGGCTGCACCAACCAGACCTCCGTCGGCGCGGTGTTCGGCGACCTCGACGGGAACGGCACGCCGGACCTGCTCGTCACCGGTTTCGGCGGGCCGCATGCGTGCCTGCTGAACGACGGCAAGGGCCGTTTCACCGATGTCACCGCGTCCTGCGGGATCGCCAGCCGCACCGGCGGGACCTCGCTGGCCCTCGCGGACGTCGACGGAGACGGCGACCTGGACCTCTACCAGTGCAACTTCGCCACCCAGGCGATCCTCCGCGACGGCGCGACGGTCGCGACACGCATGGTGGACGGCCAACCGGTCGTCACCGGCCGTTTCGCCAACCGCTTGCGGATCATCGAGGGCAAGCTCTACGAGCTCGGCGAGCCCGACGTCCTGTATCTCAACGACGGCAAGGGCCGGTTCACGCCGTCGCCTTGGGAGAAGACGTTCAGCGACGCGGAAGGGCGACCTGTCCCGCCCGCCGCGGATTTCGGGCTCGCGGTCCAGATCCGCGACGTGGACGGCGACGGCTTTCCCGACATCTACGTGTGCGACGATTTCCAGACGCCGGACCATCTGTGGCTCGGCGACGGGAAGGGCCGCTTCCGCGAGGCGCCCGCGATGGCGCTCCGCAACATGAGCTTCGCCTCGATGGGCGTGGATTTCGCCGACATCGACCGCGATGGCCGGCTGGATCTCTTCACGGTCGAGATGCTCGACGGCGACCTCGGCCAGCACCTCCGCACGTCCAGCCCCATCTCGCCCATCGCCCGTGCGCCCGGCCTCTCCGCCGCCCGCGAGGAGTTCCCGCGCAACGCGCTCTACTGGAACCGCGGCGACGGCACCTACGCGGAGATCGCCTGCTTCGCCGGCGTCGCGGCGACCAGCTGGTCATGGGCGCCGGTCTTCATCGATGTCGACCTCGACGGCTGGGAGGACCTGCTCGTCTCGAACGGCCACATGCACGACGTCAACAACCGCGACGTCACCGCCCGCGTGAGATCCCGTCCGGGCCAGAGCCTGCAGGTCACCAAAGACCTGTTGCAGCAGTATCCGCGGCTCGAACCGCCCAAGGCCGCGTTCCGCAACCAGCACGACCTCACCTTCGCCGACACCAGCGCCGGATGGGGCTTCGATTCCACCCGCATCGCGCACGGGATGGTCACCGCCGACCTGGACGAGGACGGCGACCTCGACCTCGTGCTCAACTGCGCCTACGGCCCTCCGCTCATCTACCGCAACGACACAAGCGCGCCGCGCGTCGCCGTCCGCCTCAAAGGCAAGGTGCCCAACGGCATGGGCATCGGCGCCCGGATCACCCTCACCGGCGGCACTGTCCGGCAGTCACAGGAGATGGTCGCCGGCGGCCAATACCTCTCGAGCAGCGAGCCGCTGCGCGTCTTCGCGGCCGGCAAAGGCGAAATGACGCTCGAAGTCGTGTGGCGGTCCGGACAGCGGAGCATCGTCGCAGGCGTGAAGCCTGATTTCATCTACGAGGTGGACGAGGCCGGGGCGGGCGCCCCGGTGGCCGGCGAGGCACCGGCATCCAAGCCCGCGACCTGGTTTGCCGACGACACCGCGAAGCTCGACCACGTCGCGTTCGAGGAGCCCTTCGACGATTTCGCCCAACAACCGACGCTGCCGTACCGGCTCGGACAGCTCGGGCCGTCCGTGCTCATCGCCGATGTCGACGGGGATGGACGGGCCGACGTGGTCATCGGTGGTTCCCGCGGAGGCCGGATGGCCGTGAAGCTCGGCGACGGCAAGGGCGGGTTCAAGGACCTCGCGGTGCCCGGCCCGTTGTTGCCCGACGACCTGCTCGGGTTGGCGACCTTCGCCGGCGCGGGCGGACGCCGCTCGATCCTCGCGGCGCTCGCGAACTACGAGAGCGCCGACACCAACCAAGCCTCCGTGCTGCGCTGGGACTTCGTCGACGGCGAGTTGAGGGCCGGCACCCCGGTGCCCGCGCTGGGCAGCAGCCCGGGCGCGATCGCGATCGGCGACCTGGAGGGCGACGGGCGGACCGGGCTCTTCGTCGGCGGACGCGTGAACCCGCGCCGTTGGCCCGAGCCCGCGGTCTCGAAGATCTTCCGCGAACAAGGCGGCCGGTTCATCGAGGACGTCGGGGCTTCGCGCGCCTTGGCCGACGTCGGGTTGGTGACCGGCGCGGTCTTCGCCGATCTCGACGGCGACAAACATCCGGAGCTCATCCTGTCGACCGACCACGGACCGATCCGCGTCTTCCGCTCGCAGGGCGGCGGATTGCGCGAGGTCACGAAAGACCTGGGCCTCGACCGGATCACCGGCCGATGGAACTGCATCGCGGCGGCCGATCTCGACGGCGACGGAAAGATCGACCTCGTCGCGGGGAATTGGGGCCGCAACTCGACGTCGCAGGTCTGGGGCGACGGGATGCCCGGGGTGTGGTGGGGCTACCTCGCCGGTGACGGCACGATCGGCGTGGTCGAGGCCGTGCGCGTCGGCGACCGCGACAGGCCGTCGCGCGACCGGGATTTTCTGGCGGCGGCGCTCCCGGATCTCGCGGCGCGTTTCCCGTCCCATTCCGCGTACTCCGCGGGGACGGTGCGTCAGGTGCTCGGGGAGCATGCCGCCACGGCGAGGCACCTCGCGGTGTCGACGCTGGAGACGACGGTGTTCCTGAACCGCGGCGGCCGGTTCGAGACGCGGCCGTTGCCGGCCGAGGCGCAATGGGCGCCGGTGCATTCCATCGCGGTCGCCGATGCGGACGGCGACGGGATCCCGGACCTCTTCCTCGCTCAGAACCAGTTCGCCGTCCGTCCGGAGGACTCGCGGATCGACGCGGGTCGCGGCCTCTGGTTGCGCGGCGACGGCAAGGGAGGGTTCGCCGCGGTGCCGGGACAGGAATCCGGCGTGGCCGTCTACGGCGAACAGCGCGGCGCGGCGGCCGGCGACCTCGACGACGACGGGCGCCCCGACCTCGTGGTCACGCAGAACGGCTCGACCACGCGGCTGTTCCGCAACATCGGCGTCCGGCCGAAACGTTGACAGTTGTCAACGACCGCCGGCCGCCAGCTTGGCCCGGACCCGCTGGAGCGCCGCCTGCGCCGGTTTGAAGCCCGGGCTCGCCTTCATCGCGTTCTCGAACGGCCCGACCGCCTCGGCGGGCCGGCCTTGGCCGACGTAGGAGTTGCCGAGGTTGTACCAGGCCTCGGCATATTCCGGCCTGAGGCGCGTGGCCTCGTGGAAATGGCCGACCGCCTCGTCGAGCTTGCCTTGTCGCGCGAGCGCGGTGCCGAGGTTGTTGTGCGCGCTGCTGCTCTTCGGCGAGGACTTCAGCGCGGCCTCGAAATGCACGACCGCCTCCGCGAACTCGTTCTTCTTCGAGAGGAGGTTGCCGAGGTTGTTGTGGGCTTCCGCGTAGTCCGGGAGGATCCGCAGCGCCTCGCGATATTGTCGGATGGCATCGTCGATCCGGCCGATCCGGCCGAGGTTGAAGGCGAGCGCATACCGTGACTCCTCGTCGTCAGGGCTCAACGCGACCGCCTTCTCGTACGCGGCGACCGCCTCGGCGCTCTTGCCCTGCTCGGAGAGAGCGTCGCCTTTCTTGACCCAGTCGGCCGACGCCTCGTTCCCGCCGCCGACCGTCGGCAACGGCGCGGCGCCACCGGCATCCACGACGGGCTTCGGGGTCGCTGCCGCGTTGGTCGCGGCGGCGCCCGGAGCGGGGACCGCGGACGGCCCGCAGCCGACGGCGAGGGCCGCCATGACGCCGACGGAGAAGAGCAGGCCTGATCGCATGTGCACGGACGCGGACATTAGACAGCTCGCGGTCGGCCCGCCAGCC
>JANNAJ010000152.1:0-4139 GCA_031384285.1 Verrucomicrobiota bacterium | reverse complement strand
GCTGATCCGCTGGAGCCACCAGCGGCGTTTCGAGGTCGCGGTCGGCCGGTCGCCGGCGTTCGCGGGGGGGCGCCTGCTCGACTACGGCTGCGGCGACGCGACCTACTTCGATCTCCTGTCCCGGTCGCCGCATGCGCCCGCCTCGGCGATCGGCGTCGACCGTGACGGGCGGGTCGTTGAGGACGACCGCCGCCGCTTCGCCGGCAGGCCCGGCATCGCCTTCGCCGAACCGGACGAACTGGAACGGCCCGGCATGGAAGGGCGCTTCGACGCCATCGTGTGCATGGAGGTGATGGAGCACGTGGTCGAGCCGGACCCGCTGCTGGACCTGTTCGTCCGGCTGCTCGCGCCGGGCGGACGCTTGCTGATCAGCGTGCCGGTGGAGACCGGCCTGCCGTTGCTCGTGAAGCAGACCGCCCGGCGCGTGGCCGGCTGGCGCGGGATCGGCGACTACGCCACCACCCTCGCCTACACGTGGCCCGACCTGGTCCGCGGTGTCTTCGCCGGCGCGCAGCAGCACATGGCGCGCGAGATCCACTTCGGCGCGGACAAGCTGCCTTTCCACCACCACAAGGGGTTCAACTGGCAAGCCCTCCGCACGCGCATCGCCGCGCGGTTCGAGCTGGACCGCGTGTCAGGGTCGCCGATCACGTGGCTGCCGGCGCACCTGGGCAGCCAGGTGTGGTTCGAGGCGCGCAAGCCGGCGCGCCGCTGACCGTCCCGCGGGAGCGATCACCTGCGGCGAGGTGACGACGACGACGACAATCCGCGGCCCGAACGAAACGTGACCTTCCCGACCGCAGGATCTCGCGTGGTGTCCTCGTCGGCGATCAAGCAGCCGGCAGGCGCAGGTCGAGCGTGAACGGCAGGTCCCGGTTCAACGGTTCGACCGGAGGAGCGGACTTCTGCTGCGTGTGCCCGTTGGCGACGAAGCGCGCGAGCCGACGGCTCTCGGCCTCGTAGCTGTTGATCGGGAAGCTGTCGTAGTTGCGCCCGCCGGGGTGCGCGACGTGGTAGGTGCATCCGCCGAGCGAACGCTCGTTCCAGGTGTCGTGCAGGTCGAACACCAGCGGGGCATGCGACGGGATGGTCGGCTGGAGACAATTGGGCGGCTGCCACGCGCGGTAACGCACGCCGGCGACGGACTCCCCGTTCGTGCCGGTCGGATGGAGCGGCACGCGGCGGCCGTTGCAGGTGATGACGAAACGGTCGCCCACGAGGCCCCGGGCCTTCACCTGGAGGCGTTCCAAAGAGCTGTCCACGTAGCGGACCGTCCCGCCGCCGGCCGGTTCCTCGCCGAGGACATGCCACGGTTCGAGCGCCGTGCGCAGCTCGACATGGACATCGCGCTGCGCGAAGTCGCCGATGCGGGGGTAGCGGAACTCGAGGTGCGGCTTGAACCACTCCGCCTCGAACGGATAGCCGGCCTCCCGGAGGTCTCGGATGACGTCGCCGAGATCCGTCTCGCAGAAGTGCGGCAGCATCCAGCGGTCGTGGATGTCCGTGCCCCAGCGGACGAGGCCGTTGGTGTACGGTTCCTTCCAGAACTTAGCCACGAGGCCGCGCAGGAGCAGATGTTGCGCGAGGCTCATCCGGGCGTGCGGCGGCATCTCGAAGGCGCGCATCTCGACCAGGCCGAGACGTCCGCCCGGGCCGTCGGGCGAGTAGAGCTTGTCGATGCTGAACTCGGCACGATGGGTGTTGCCGCTGGAATCGGTCAGCAGGTTCCGGAACACGCGGTCGACCAGCCACGGCGACGTCCACTGACCGGCACCGGGCAGCTGCCGGAAGGCGACGTCGAGCTCGTAGAGCGAGTCGTTGCGCGCCTCGTCCACGCGGGGTGCCTGCGAGGTCGGGCCGATGAAGAGGCCGCTGAAGAGCCAGCTCAGCGACGGATGGTTCTGCCAGTACGCGAGCAGCGACCGCAGCAGGTCGGGACGCCGCAGCACCGGCGAATCCGCCGGGGTCTCGCCGCCGATGAGGATGTGGTTGCCGCCGCCGGTGCCGGTGTGGCGTCCATCGACCATGAACTTCTCGGTGCCCAGCCGGGTCTGCCTGGCTTCCTCGTAGAGGACCGTGGTGCGTTCGACGAGCTCGTCCCAGGACTTGCTGGGATGCATGTTGACCTCGATCACGCCCGGGTCGGGGGTCACCGCGAGCTTGTTCAGTCGCGGGTCGCGCGGCGGTGCCTCGCCTTCGATGATCAATGGCAGTCCCAGCTCGGTCGCCGCGGTCTCGATGCCGGCGACGAGGTCGAGGTAATCCTCGGCGCTCTCGACCGGTGGCAGGAAGACGTGCAGACGACCGTCGCGCGGCTCGACGCAGAGCGCGGTGCGGATGATCCAAGGCGCGCTCTCCTGCGGCGCCGGCCGCCGTGTCGGGTCGAGGTCGCGCTCGATCTGCTTCCGCCAGCCGGCCTCGTCCGGGGGCAACTCCTGCGCCCGTTGGCCGGGACCGAAGCCGGGAGCCGCCGGAGCGCCCGAGCCCGGGACGAAGCGTTGTCCCGACGACTCGGGCCGCGGCTTGTACGGGAAGTCCTTCGGCAGAGCCGCGAGCTTCTTCATCAGGTCCGGCTGGTGCTGCCACGGGAAATCCTTCTCCGCGACCCACGGGATGGAATCGACCGGGAGGCGCAGACCCATCGGCGAATCGCCCGGGGTCAGCCACAGCGTGTCGTCGTCACGCAAGAACCACGCGCCGGAGATCCATCCGCGCTCCGCGCCGAAGACCGCGCGCTTGAGCGGCAGCGAATAGCCCACGACCTCGCCAAATCCTTCCTGGAACAGCCGTGCGAGGCGGGCGCGCTCCTGCTTGTCCTTCAGGCGCGACTGTTCCGGGGTGACGTTCGACGGCAGGCGCCGCTCCTTCCAGGTGTAGTAGAAGACGTCCTCGTACCCGGGGATCAGGCGCGCGGGATCGATGCCGAGCGTGCGCGCGAGCCGGGTCGCGAGCGCTTTGGCCTCCTTGGCGCCGTGGCCGTAGTCCTTCGATTCGTCGGCGATGAGCGAGTCGTCCTTCCAGATCGGCACGCCGTCCTTGCGCCAATACGCGGCGAGCGCGTAACGCGGCAACGGTTCGCCCGGGTACCATTTGCCCTGGCCGTAATGCAGCATCGCGCCGGGCGCGAACTTGGCGCGGAGCCGCTTGATGAGCGTGCCCGAAAGCGCGCGCTTCTTGTGGGACACCGCGGTGAAGTTCCACTCCGGTCCGTCTGGATCGTCGATGGAGACGAAGGTCGGCTCGCCGCCCATCGTCAGGCGGACGTCGCCCTTCTCGAGGTCATCGTCGATCACGTGGCCGAGCACCTCGATGTCCGACCATTGCTCGTCGGTGTACGGCTGGGTGACGCGCGGCGATTCGAAGATGCGGGTCACCGTCATCTCGTGGACGAGTTTGGACTCGCACTCGTCCACGGCGCCGGTGATCGGCGCCGCGTTGCCGGGATCCGGCGTGCAGGCGAGCGGGATGTGGCCTTCGCCGCAGAACAGGCCGGAGGTCGGATCCAACCCGATCCATCCGGCACCGGGCAAGAAGACCTCGGCCCACGCGTGCAGGTCCACGGTGTCGACCTCGACGCCGCTCGGGCCGTCCAGCGCCTTCTGGTCGGGCTTGAGCTGCATCGAATAGCCGCTGACGAAGCGGGCCGCGAAGCCCATCGAACGGAACACCTCGACCAGGAGCCAGCCCGAGTCGCGGCACGACCCGCTGGCCTTGGTGAGCGTCTCCTCCGGTGTCTGCACGCCCGGCTCCAGGCGGATGGTATAGCGGACGTGCTTCTGGACGCGCTGGTTGACCTCGACGAGGAAGTCGATCGTCCGCGCGCCCTTCGTCAGGTAGGCCTCGAGCAGTTCGTCGACCATCGCGAGCACCTTCGGCGTCGGCGCCGGCAGCTCCATGAACGGTGCGAGCTCCTTCTTGAGCGCGGGCTCGTAGGCGAACGGATAGACCTCGGCGGACGGCTCGAGGAAGAAGTCGAACGGGTTGTAGACCGCCATCTCGGCCACGAGCTCGACCTCGATGCACAGCTCCTTCGACATCTCGGGTAAAACGAGCCGGCCGTTCCAGTTCGCGAACGGGTCCTGCTGCCAGTTGATGAAGTGCTCCGCCGGGCGGACCTTCATCGAATAGCTGAGGATGGG
>JANNAJ010000112.1:0-3225 GCA_031384285.1 Verrucomicrobiota bacterium | reverse complement strand
GCCGGCGCGTCGGCCGCTGTCAGCAGGATGGCCGACGCGACCGCGAGCGCGAGAGACCGGACGATCGATGCGAGGAGGGAAGGCGAGGAGGACCTCGAGATCGGGCGGGCCGGTGGATCCGGTCGCGTCAGAGACCGAGGTGCGCCCAGAGATCGGCGGGTTGCAGGCGCAAGTTGATGTAGAACGGACCGAACTCACCGAAGCGCGCGGTGACCTCGTCGAAGCGCATCTCGTACACGATCTCCTTCACGGCATCGAGGTTGTGGGCCATCAGCGTCACGCCCCATTCGTGGGTGTCGAGGCCGGTGGATCCGGTGATGAGCTGGGAGATCCGGCCGGCGTACTTGCGGCCGGTCTTCGCGTGGCCGCCCATGAGCTTCTTCCGCGTGTCGAGGTCGAGGGAGTACCAGTTGTCGCCGCCGTCGCGCTTCTTGCTCATCGGGTAGAAGGCCATGATCTCCCAGTCGCCCATCTCCGGATGGAGGCGGTAATGCAGGTACTCGTCGTTCCGCTTCTTGGCGGCGGCGAAGGCCTCGTCGAATTCCGGCGTGCCGGGAGCGAGCTTCTTCTCGCCGTGCTGGAGCATGCGGCGGAGGTCGTCGTCGGTGGTCACGTATTCCGGGAGCTCGGTGACGCTCAGGTAGCCGTACACGGGGACGAGCGTGCCGGCGGGGAAGGCGAGCTCGACCGAGCGCTGTTGCGCGCTGAGCTGCTGGAGCTCGGCGGCGAAGAGCATCACCGCGATGTCGGCCTTGCCGCCGACGTTGGCGAAGGTCATGACGCGCGGCGCGGCGGGGCCGGGATTCGCGGCGCACACGGCAGCGAGCTTCGCCATGGCGGCGGCGGCGGCCCCCGGGGGCAAGGCGTCCCACCGCGCGCGGTCGATGCGGTAGAACAGATGGCAGACGTGGATGCCTTGGGTGAGCGGGATGGAGGGGATGGACATAGGAAAGGGCTATCTCGCGGTCTGGAGTTCGGTGATCAGCCGGACCCATTCATTGCTCAACCCCGGTCGAGCAGTGATCAGCGCTGTGTTCGTCTCGAACCGGCATTGCCAAGGTTCGTCCGGAAAACGGCGTTGGGCGGCCGGCAAAAACTCCGCGAAAAACTGCTGTTTCTGGGCCGGATTCGTCGCCACGGAGAGCAATGGAATCGGGAACTTGGCCAAGTTCCCGAGCCCGAGCTGTTCCTTGAACTGGCGGTCGTGACGGACAGAAAGCGTCGCTTCGTTTCCTCCGCCGTTCATCGCCCACACAAAGACCCCGGTGGCCCTCATGAACAGATTCGTCCGGGGTTTGTTGAAGAAGATGATCTGCCGTTGTGTGTCGATCAAGTCAGCGAGCGGATCGGTCGGTCTGAAAAAGGCCCAAGACAACCCGACGACGGCGATGGCGACGACGACGAACACGGTCCGCTGGTAGGGCCTCTTCATTCCACCGCGAGCGCGTGCTCCAGCAGGTGCGGGAGCTGGTCGAGGATCGCGGAGTCGGCGGCGACGAGCTTCGCACCGGCCTTCACGGCGGCGTCCTGGAGCTTCTTGTCCTTCGTCGACGTGTAGCCGATGACCGGCACGTGCGCGACCGCCGGGTCCTTCTTCAACTCGGCGATCACGCCGCAGAAATCGCCGTGCCGCAGCCTGAGCTGGGCGATCAGGACCATAGGACGCTCCTTGCGCACCAGGTCGGCCACGCCCGCCGCGACCGTCGCCGTCTGCACGCGGTAGCCGAGGTCGGTCAGCTTGTTGGCGAGCTGGCGTCCGGGCAGGAGGGATTCGTAGAAGACGATGGCGAGCGGTTGTGTCACGCGGGCGGAGGTTGCGAAGACCGAGGCGGCAACGCAAAAGACTTTTGCCGGACCATCGCCTCCGGCCCGGCCGATCCGGTCCGGCCGCCGGCGCCAGCGGATCGGATCTCCGGTTGCCATCTGCGGATTCGGGCATCGCAGTCGGTGATGGATCGACCCCCTGCCGTGGAACGTCCGGTCGACGACGCTCCAGAGAGTGGCGTGCTGGTCGTATGCCTCGCGACGATGTCCCGCAAGATTTCCCGTAATCCGACGCTGCCGTTCCTGCGATCCATCATCGGACACCGTCGTGGAAGATGACCGAAGACGAGGCTTCTGTGGGTTGCCCGCAGAGCTGCCGAGGTTCTTCCTGCCGGGACTTCCTGATGGACCGATGAACTGCTTTTCTATGCTACGCCCGAGTTTTCTCCGATACGGCCTGGCCGCCCTCGCGGCGGCTTCGACCGTTTTCGCTGCCCGAGCCAACACGCTCCCTGTCGCCACGCCGCGGAACGTCGCCGTCACCGTCAACACGCCGCGGACGATCACGCTCGCCGGCACCGATGCCGATGGCGACGTGCTCACCTACGGCATCGTGTCGCCGCCGTTCCGCGGCGTCCTCAGCGGCACGCCGCCGGACCTCACCTACACGCCCAACGCCAATTTCGCCGGCAACGACAACTTCTGGTTCGTCGCGAAGGACGCCTCGGGCGCCTCGGCCCCGGCCTTGGTGGCGTTCAGCCTGAACCCCGCCGGCAACTCGCCCGCCGTGGTCTCGCTCACGGGCCCGGCGAACGGCGCCTCCTTCGGCGCGCCGGCGAACATCCCGTTGCAGGCCACCGCCAGCGACAGCGACGGGACCGTGGCGAAGGTGGAATTCCTGCTCGGGTTCACCTCGCTGGGCTCCGCGACGGCGCCGCCGTACACGTTCAACTGGACCAGCGTGCCGGCCGGCACCTATTCGCTCACCGCGAAAGCGTTCGACAACACCGGCGCGCGGACCTTCTCCGCCCCGGTGACCGTCACCGTGACCGGGGCGGCTCCCGGCTACTCGCTCGCCGTGGTCGGCGGCACCGGCGGCGGCACGTATCCGATGGGCACGGTCGTCCCGATCGTCGCACCGCCGGTCGCGGGAAAGACCTTCAGCACGTGGAGCGGGCCGGTCGTGGCGAACGCCGGTTCGGCGAACACGGTCGTGCAGATCGGCACCTCGAACATGACGGTCACGGCGGTCTACGCGACGGCCGTCACGCCCCCGCTCAACAGCTATCCGCTCGCCGTCAACGGAGGCACGGGCAGCGGATCCTACGTCGCGGGGACGGTGGTGAACCTATCGGCGAATCCCGCCCCGGTCGGACAGATCTTCCAGCAATGGACCGGCGCCGTGGTCGCCAACGCCTCCGCCACCGCGACGACGCTGGTGATGCCGGCGGCGTCGACGAG
>JANNAJ010000086.1:0-1960 GCA_031384285.1 Verrucomicrobiota bacterium | reverse complement strand
CAAAGGACGGGCGCATCCGGGGCAGCGAGAGGACGAGTAGAGGGGGTCCATACGCGGTTTCCTGAAACGTCGCCGCGAAGAGGTTACCGGAAAAGGACGAAGCAGGTGCTCGAAGTCCGACCCGATGCGATGGGTGATCCGGGTTGCCACGGTGGAAGGAGACGGTTCCGTCCGCTCCGTCGCGCGGATTCCCCCTGCCATCCGGTCCAGGTCTCCGATACCATCACCGGACCAATGGACTGGCTTTCCGCGCTCGACCTCGCCGTGTTCCGATCCGTCAACCAGACGATCGCGAACCCGGTCCTGGATGTCGTCATGCCGTTCCTCACGGGGAACCGGTTCTCGCTGCCGCTCGTCGTGGTCGGCATCGTCTGGCTGCTGGCCAAGGGCGGCTCGCGCGGCCGCGCCTTCGTCCTCGTCGCGGCGGTGGCGCTGTTGCTGGGCGACAGCGTGGCGGTCCGGCCGCTGAAGAAGGCCGTCGGCCGGGCGCGGCCGTTCGTCGACCATCCGGAGACGCGCCTGTTGGTCGGCCGCGGGAACCCGCTCGGCTCGTTCCCCAGCGGCCATTCCGCGAACGCGGCGGCGGTGGCGGCGGTCGCTGTGCTGTTCTACCGGCGAAGCTGGCGTTTCGCGGTGCCGTTGGCCGTCGGGGTCGGCGTCTCCCGCGTCTACAACGGCGTACACTATCCGCTCGATGTGCTGGCCGGATGGGGATTCGGTGCGTTGGCCGGGATCGGGGCCGCCTACGGCATGGACGCGCTTTGGCGGTCGCTCGGGCGATGGATGTTCCCGCTCTGGTGGGGACGCCTGCCGTCGCTCCGCGGCGACCCGGTGCCGGCCGATCGGGAAGATCCGGCGGACCTGGGGCGCCATTGGATCCGCGCCGGATACCTGCTCATCGGCTTGCTGCTGGTGGTCCGGCTGCTCTATCTGCGCGCGGCCGTCATCGAGCTCAGCGAGGACGAGGCGTACCAATGGATCTGGTCGAAGCATCTCGCGTTGTCCTACTACTCGAAGCCGCCCGGCATCGCCGTCGCGCAATGGATCGGCACGTCCCTCTTCGGCGACACCGAGCTCGGGGTGCGCTTCCTCTCGCCGGTCTTCGCGGCCGTCCTCGGATTGATGCTGCTGCGCTTCGTCGCGACGCACGCCGACGCACGGACGGCTTTCCTCTTCGTGCTCATGGTCACGGCGGCGCCGCTGCTGAGCGTCGGCAGCGTGCTGATGACCATCGACCCGCTGCTCGTGCTCTTCTGGACCGCCGCGATGATGAGCGGTTGGAAGGCGATCACCGAGGATTCCACGAGACAGTGGCTATGGACCGGTCTGTGGTGGGGCGGCGCCTTCCTCAGCAAGTACAGCTCGCCTTTCCTCTGGGCGTCGGTGGCGCTGTTCTTCGTGATCTGGCCGCCGGCCCGGATCCAGTTGCGCCGGCCCGGACCGTGGCTGGCGTTGCTGGTGAACCTCGCCTGCACGCTGCCGGTGCTGCTTTGGAACCAGCAGCACGGATGGATCACCGTGACCCACCTCGGCGAACGCGGCGGCCTCGCCCAGGAGTGGCGCCCGACGCTGCGGTTCTTCGGCGACCTCGTCGGCGCGGTCTGGGGACTGCTCAACCCCGTGCTGGTCGTCGCCGCGGGGATCGCTTGCTTCCGGTTCTGGCGGGAACCGGCGACCGGGTCCCGCGGAGCCTCGGCTTCGCGACCGATGCTGCTGCGCTATCTTTTCTGTCTCGGCGCACCGGTCTTCATCTTCTACGTCGCGCTGACGTTCCGGGCCCGGGTCCTTCCCAACTGGATCGTTCCCGGCGTGCTGCCGCTGGCGCTGTTGGGCGCGTTCTATTGGCATGCACGCGCGGCCGCCGGATCCACCGCACCGCGGAAGTTCGTCACCTACGCCTTGTGCCTCGGCCTGCCGGTCGTGGTGCTGTTGCACGACACCCGGCTCATCGGGAAGGCCA
>JANNAJ010000079.1:0-11443 GCA_031384285.1 Verrucomicrobiota bacterium | reverse complement strand
GCCATCGAGCCGGAGATCATCCTCATGGACGAACCGGCCTCCGCCCTCGACCCGCTAGCCACCGGACGCGTCGAGGATCTGATTCTCAGCTTGAAGAAGGAGTTCACCATCGTCATCGTCACCCACAACATGCAGCAGGCGACGCGCATCTCCGACTACACCGCGTTCTTCTACATCGGCGAGCTCATCGAGTACGATCTCACGACCAAGATCTTCACCAATCCCGCCAAGAAGCAGACCGAGGACTACGTCACCGGCCGCTTCGGCTGAGCCTCGTCCGGACACACCCCCCACTTCCCAGACCCCACCTCGCATGACCCATTTCGAATCCGAGCTCGCCGCCCTCAAACAGAAGCTCCTGCTGATGGCGAGCCACGCCGAATCCGCGGTGAACAACGCGATCAAGGCGTTGGTGGACCGCGATGACGACCTGGCGCGGAAGGTGGCCGAGGACGACGACAAGATCGACCACCTCGAGCAGGAGGTCGATGCCGCGTGCATCGCCCTGCTGGCCAAGGCGCCGCTCGCGACCCAGCTGCGCCTGATCACCAGCGCGATGAAGATCGCCCGCGACCTCGAGCGCGTGGGCGACGAGGCGACCACCATCGCCCGCCGCTCGCTCGACCTGTCCCAGGAGCCGCAGCTCAAGGCGTATGTGGACATCCCGCGCATGGCCACGATGGCGATGGCGATGCTCAACGACGCCCTGGGCGCCTTCGTCAACGGCGACACCGCGCGCGCCCGGGCCGTGATCCCGCGCGACAAGGACGTCGACCAGCTCAACAAACAGCTCTACCGCGAGCTCGCGAGCTTCATGATCGAGAAGCCGACGACCATCACCCGCTGCCTGAACCTGATGACCATCAGCAAGGCGCTCGAACGTATCGCCGACCACGCGAAGAACGTCGCCGAGGACGTCGTGTTCCTCTACGAGGCACGCGACATCCGCCACCTCGGCGCGACGGCCGCCTGAAGGGCGCATCCGCCGGGACCGGTCCGCGGAAGGCCGCCGAGATTTCTCGGCGGCCTTTCTCATTCCAAGAGCGGGACCGGAAGCGGACGACAGCCGGCTCACGCCGTCCTGCGGTGATACCACCACCACTCGGCCATCAGCACCGCGAGCGCGGCCACGGCGAACCAGCGCCACCACTCGAGGTCCGCGCGCTTCATCGTGGTGGCCGCGACCGCGCCGTGCCGGCCGAGGCTCAGCTCGCCGCGCGGGGCGATGGCGCTCTCGGTGGCATCGAGGAGGTTCGCGCAGAAGGCCAGCTGGTTCGTGCCGAGCGCCACGCGATAGGTGCCTTGCCGCGAGGTCTCGCCGAAGACGAGTTCCCGCGCCTGCGGGCCGAGCGGGACATCCGTGACCTTGCCGTCCGGAGAGACGACCTTCGCCGAGGCGTGCTGGCCGAGGTCGCCCAACGGAAGGCGGAAGGCGTCGCCCGCATGGATGAGGAACTGCCCGGCCTTCGCCGTGGCCGGGTTGAGCCAGTCCACGGCGTTCGCGATGAAGATCGGGAAGCTGACGCGCAACGGCCAGGTGCTCTGCAGCGTGTCGAACCCGACCCACACCACGCGCTGGCGTCCGATCTCGCCCGAAAGCACCAGCGGGGACGTCGGCGAATCGACCAGCGAGACGCCCCAGGCCGGCGTCTTCACCGCGAGGGCCGAAGCGATCTGCACGTTGTCGAAGCTGACGAAGCGCAGCAGAGGATGCGTGTTGCGCCAATCCACGATGCCCGGGGCCTCCATCTCCCCGATACCGCCCTCGAACCAGTTCGTCGCCGCGACGTGGATCGCCAGGACGTTGCCCGAGGGCCATGCGGCGGGCGCGATGTCGTCGAGCACCACGAGATCGGGCTTCACCTCCGGATCGGTGAGGTCGGTCGCGGTGGAAAGCTCGACGTTGGGCGCGGACCCGGCGAGCGCCTTCTCCAGGAAACGGTTGCCCTTGGTGACGAGCAGCACCTTGGCCGGCCGCGGCAGCAGGCTGACGATGCTCGCCTGGTTGTCGGCGGGCAGGTCGTCCTTCGCGGTGAGACGGACCGTGAAGACGCCGTCATGGTCCTGGGCGGCCACGAAAGCAACCGGCACGGTGTTCGTCGCACCGACAGAGACGGCCTTGGCTTCGATGACCTGGCCGTCGAACAGCAGCTCGACCGTCGTCTCCGCCGTGGATGCGGAGAAGTTCGCGACGCTCGTGAACAGGGCGCGCTTCGTCGGGTCCTCGGGGTTCGGTTTCACGTCGAGGGTGACGATGCCGAGGTTGTCCCCCCGGGTGCCGACACGGTGGAAGACGAGCCGGAGGTCCTTCGTCGCGAACTCGCTGAGGTCGACGCCCGCGCCGTCGGAGAAAAGATGGATCTCGGCGTTCGGCTTGTCCCTCGTGAGCGTCTCGGCCACGCGCAGCGCCTCGGCCAGCCGCGTCGGCGAATCCGTGACCTGTGCCGCCTGGAGCGCCCGGCGCAACGCGGATTTCTCCGAGGTCGCCGACTGTCTCACCTCCGCGTTGGCGCCGGCGACCATGAGCAACATCTGCTGGTTGTCCGCGCTGAAGCCGGTCTTCAGGCCGTCCACGAGCCGCGACACCTCGGCGCGCGCCTTCTCGAAGCGGCTGGGCGACTCGTCGGTCGCCTGCATCGAGGCGCTGGCGTCGAGGATGACGATCTGCAGCGACGCCTCGCCGGTCTTGCCCGAGAAGAACGGCCGCGCCAGCGCCAGCACGACGAGCAGGAGCATCAGCAACTGGAGCAGGAGCAGCCAGTTGTGGCGCAGCCGCTGGAGCGGCGCGCTCGCCTGCGTCTCGGCGAGGAACCGCTGCCAGAGCAACGACGACGGCACAAGCTTCACCACCCGTTTGCGCTTGAGCAGGTAGAAGACGACGACGACCGGCAGCGACAACGCGAACAGGAACGCGAGCGGCGACAGGAAGCTCATGCGCGGGAAAAGGTCATTTCACCGGGTCTTTCCGGCCGTACGCCTTCGCAAGATAATCCACGATCCCCGGCACCTGGTTCGTGGCGATGGTCGCGCCGAACTTGGCGCGCATCTTCTCCACCGTGGCCGTCCACTGGGCCCGCAGCAAAGGCGGCTGGGTGGCGATGTAGTCGACCGAATGGCAGAGGACGCAGTTGCCGGTCACGGAAGCGAGGCCTTCGCCGGGCTTCAGCACGGGCTTCTCCGGCGGCAGTTGCCATGCATCGTCGGCGAAGGGGTTCTTCCGCGGCTGGTCCGGGATCTCGGCGGACACGCTGCCGATGCAAGCGGCGGCCGCGAGAGCGGAGACGAAGAAGCGGTGGTGGTTCATGTTCACAGGACGTCGACTTCGACGGGTTCGACGCAGTTGCGCATGTATCCGGACGGGTTCCAGAGCGGTTCCATCGGCTGCGATTGGCCGAGGCGGTTCGTCGCTTTGGCGATCAAGGTGAGTTTGCCGGCACGATCCGGTGTGAAGGGCAGCGTCCAGCCGCGGAACGCGTACCGGTCGACCTCCCGCCCCAGTTCCGCCGCGCGCCAAGAACGGCCGCCGTCGGCCGAGACCAGCACCTCGCGGATCCCGTGGCCGTCGTCGAACGCGATGCCGCGCAGCTCGGTCGCTCGGCCGGTCTTCAACGTCGTTCCCGACGGCAGGTTGGTGATGAAGGAGCGGACGTTGAACCGGGTGATGGGCACGGTGCGGCTGGGGATGGTGCCGGGCTCGATCGCCCCGCAGGGCTCGTCGGGGATGCGGTACCCAGGATCCATCCAGAACCCTTTGAACGGCTCGTCCAGCACGGTGATCTCGTGGAGGTGCTTCACCCAGTAGGTGCCGTAGTGGCCGGGCACGACGAGGCGGAGCGGATATCCGTTGAGCCACGGCAGCGGCTCGCCGTTCATCTCGAAGGCGAGCAGGATCCCGGGATCCAGCGCTTGGTCGACCGCGAGGGTCTTGAGGAAATCCGGTGTCTGCGGGACGAGCGGCGTGTCGAGGCCGTTGAAGACGACCTGCTTACTCCGGTGTCGGGACCGGCGGCCTTCAGCAGGTCGGCCAACCGGACCCCGCGCCAGCGGGCGCAACCCATCGCGCCGTGGCCGAGCTGCCCGCCCTGCACCCGCGGTTGGAAGAACCCGCGGCTGTTGCCGGCGCATTGGTTCACCGCGGTGACCTCGGCGTTCTCGAAGCGCGTCTTCAGCTCCTCGACCGACAGCGTGAGCGGTGTCGCCACCTTGCCCTTCACCGTGAGCCGGAACTTGTCCGGTTGGAGCAGGTCGGCACGCGGCGGCGAGTTGGTGAGATGATAGCGGACGAAGAACGCGTCGTTCGGCGTGAGCAGGCTCTCGTCGAAGACCTCGAACGGCGTCTCGAGCTGCGGCGGCCGCGTGGTCAGCCGGATCAGCGGGCGCTTCTGCGGATATCTCACCAGCGGCCGGGCGCCGTTGAGGAAAGGCAGCACGGCGGCCTCTTCGGCGAGCATGCGCGCCGCGGGCGATGCCACGGCCAAAAGGGCTCCGGCCCGGAGGAAACCGCGGCGAGAAAGACTGGGAGCAGGGAGTTCCATGGAGAGCGGTTCAAGATCGGGGTCCGGACCGCGAGAAGGCGAGGACACGAGGAGGCGGGGCAACGACGCAGGCATCGCACGTCCGCATCCCCGTCGGGGCGACCGGGTTCACGCCCACACCTCCGACGCGCGCAATTGTTTGAGCAGCAGGTCGCCGAGGTCGGTCGCGCTGCTGACGCTGAAGAACCGGATGCCCCGGCCGGCACAGTGCTCTCGCAGGCGCTGGACGTAGTTGGCCACGCTCTGCTGATAGGCCTTCAGCCGGTACTTGCCGAAGGTCACCTCGGTCTCGTCGCCGTTCTCGGAATCGATCAGGCGCAGGTCGCCGAAAGTCGTCGGATCGAGCTCCTCGGGGGCGAGGATCTGGATGCAGTTGATCTGGAAGCCTCGGCCGACCAAGGCGTTCAGCCCGGCCTCGTAGCCCGCCGGGTCGAGGAAATCGCTCAGCACGATGGCGACGCCGGATTGCCGGGCCTCCATCGCGCCGCGCTTGAGCGACGCGTTGAGATCGGCGGCGCCGGACGCCGAGAGCGCCGAGAGGTCGCGGAAGAACTGCATCGCCGACTTCTTGCCGCGCACGGACCGGAGGGCGTTGCGATGGGCGAGCTCCGGGTCGCCGCCGACCGCCGCGCGGTCCGGGAAGGGCGCCACGGCGACGCGGTCGAAGCCGCACAGGGCCACGTAGCCGATGGCCGCGGCGACCTGGCGCGCGAAGTCGAACTTGGTGGGCGTGCCGAAGTTCATGCTCTCGCTGGCATCGAGGAAGATCCGGACCGGCAGCTCGCGCTCTTCCTCGTAGAGCTTGAGGAACAGGCGGTCGAGACGGCCGAAGAGGTTCCAATCGAGGTAGCGCAGGTCGTCGCCGAGAACGTAGTTCCTGTGGTCCGCGAACTCCACGCTCAGGCCGCGCGCGCGGCTGCGGCGTTCCCCTTTGAGCGAGCTCTTGGCACGCCGCGCCGCGAGCATCTGCACCTGCTCCAGCCGACGGAGCAGTTCAGGGGTGATGAGGGCGTTCACTCGGGGAAGATGGCTGGCGGAAGCTTGGCGAAGGACCGCGCGCGGACAAGTGATACTTCACGCGCGGTCCCACCTGCGCCCCGACATTCCACCGAGCGGCGTGTCGGGGACGTGCCTCCCCCGGGCCGTCTCAACCCACGATCGCGGCCACGACCTCTCCGGGCGCCACACACTTCTCTTCCCGGGTCTTCAGGTCCTTGATCTTCGCGACGACCGTTCCGTCGGCTCCGCGTTCGAGCCGGACGGTGCGGGTCGCGCCGAGCTCGAGGGCGCGTTTGAACTGCTTGTCGCCCTTGGCCGGCGTGAGCGAGTAGTCCGCGGCCCGGCCGGCCTCGCGGAGCTGCTGCACGACACCGAGCGACGCGGCCCGCAACGTCTCGTCCTCGATGAGCACGACGGCGTCCACGGTCCCGGCGAAGGACGGCACGAGCTTCCGGACCTTGAGCAGCTCGGCGAGCACGACGTCGCCCATGCCGAACCCGAGCGCCGGCAGGTCCGCCTTGCCCTCGCTGACCTGCTTCACGAGCTGGTCGTAGCGTCCTCCGCCGGCGATCGCGCGGAACTCGCCCTTCCGGTCGAACGCCTCGAACACGATGCCGGTATAGTAGGCGAGGCCGCGGATCACCCCGTAGTCCACCTTCACGAACCCGCCGAGCCCGCGGGCGGTCAAGTTGTCGATCACGGTCTGCAACTCGGGCTCCGGGATGCTGGCGGTGATGAACGACTGGACCTCCTCCAGCTTCACTCCGAGCGGGGCGAGCTTCTCGGCGCTCACCTCCGGGCGCTCGCGCTCCAGCTTGTCCACGACCTGGTAGAACTCGTAGGCGCGGGCCGGATCGCCTCCGCGGGCCGCGAAGAACCGCTGCCAGGCCTGCCGGCTGCTGAGGCGGATGACGAAATCTTCGTGCGTCAGGCCGAGAGCGCGCAGCACGTCGATGAGCAGCGCCACGATCTCCGCGTCCGCGCCGGCGTCGGACTCTCCGAAGATGTCGCAGTTGAGCTGGAAGTGCTCCCGGAGGCGGCCCTTCTGCTGCTTCTCGTAGCGGAAGAGCTGCGGGAGCGAGAACCACTTGATGGGCTTCTTGTAGGCCCGCTCGGCCGTCGCGACCATGCGGGCGACGGTCGGGGTCATCTCCGGCCGCATCGACACGGCGCGGTCGCCCTTGTCGGCGAAGTTGAAGAGCTGCGCGACGATCTCGGCACCGGACTTGTTGGTGTAGAGCTCGAGCGGCTCGAGCGGCGGGCCGTCGTATTCGCGGAAGCCGTAGCGGCGCGCGGTCTCGCGCCACCGGCCGAAGATGTGCTGGCGCAGGTCGCAGCTCCACGGCTCGTTGGCGGGCAGCGGCTCGGGGTAGAAATCACGGAAGCCGGGCAGGCGGTCGCTCATGTCCGGCCAGCCTACCGGAGACCGGGACGAGTGGAAAACGACGAACTCATCCCGAAGGGTCGGTCTGCACCGATCCACCCCCGTTTGTAGGCGATCCACCCCGCCAGACCTTGCGCGGGAGGGCCGATCGGAGCGTGAATGACCGACGCAGCCATGAGCGATCCGTTGCCCAGCCTTTCCGCGCCCAAGAAACGATACGTCCGTGCCATCGGACCGCGACTGCGCATCCTGCTGCTGGTCGTGTTCGGCCTGTTCGCCCTGCTCGGGGCGAACTCGGTCTATCTGAGCAGCATCACGTTCCTCACCTGGCTCGACCGCGACAAAGGCGTCTCGTACGAGAACTATTTCTACCAGTTCCAGTTCCTCGCGCACCTCGGGCTCGGGCTGCTGATCGTGCTGCCGGTGATCGTGTTCGGCCTGGTCCACATGAAGAACACGCACGACCGGCCGAGCCGGCGGGCGGTCCGCGTGGGCTACGCGCTGTTCGCGGTGGCGCTGGCCCTGCTCTTCACGGGCATCGCGTTGATGCGGATCGAGGGGTTCGAGCTCAAGGATCCGCGCCTCCGCAGCGGCATCTACTGGGCGCATGTCATCACCCCGTTCGCCTGCGTCTGGCTCTACGTCCTGCACCGGTTGGCGGGACCGCGGATCCGGTGGCGCGTCGGTGTCTCGTGGGCGGCCGCGGTCGGCGTGGTGGTGGTCGGGATGGTGGCGATGCACCGGCACGATCCGCGCCAGTGGGGCGCCAAGGCCCCGAAAGAGGGCGAGAAATATTTCCACCCCTCGAGCGCGCGGACCGCCTCCGGCAACTTCATCCCGGCGGCGACGCTGATGAACAACGAGTACTGCCTCGAGTGCCACAAGGACGCCTACGACTCGTGGTTCCATTCGTCGCACCACTTCAGCTCGTTCAACAACCCGTTCTACCTCTTCGCCGTCAACGAGACCCGGCAGGTCTCGCTCAAGCGCGACGGGAACGTCCAGGCATCGCGCTGGTGCGCCGGCTGCCACGATCCTGCGCCGTTCTTCAGCGGCGCGTTCGACGACCCGAAGTTCGACATGACGAACCATCCGACCGCTTTGGCCGGCATCACCTGCACGGCGTGCCACGCGGTGACCCGTTTGGAAGGAGCGGACAAGGGGTTCCCCGGGAACGGCAACTACACCATCGAGGAGCCGGTCCACTATCCCTTCGCCTTCGCGGCGACCAACTCGTTCGCCTACTTCGTCAACAAACAGCTCGTGAAGGCGAAGCCGGCCTTCCACAAGCGCACCTTCCTCAAGCCGCTGCACAAGACCGCCGAGTTCTGCTCCACCTGCCACAAGGTCGGCCTGCCGTTCGCGGTGAACCATTACAAGGAGTTCCTGCGCGGCCAGAACCACTACGACACCTACCTGCTCAGCGGCGTCTCCGGCGTCAACGCGCGCAGCTTCTACTATCCCGAGAAGGCGAAGCTGAACTGCGCCGAATGCCACATGCCGCTCGACCGCTCGGACGATTTCGCGGCGCGCCGCAACGGGACCAACGATTTCCGCACCGTCCACGACCATCTGTTCCCGGCGGCGAACACCGGGTTGGCCCATGTGCTCAAGCAGCCCGGGATCGTGAAGCGCCACCAGGATTTCCTGAAGGATTGCATCCGCGTCGACCTCTTCGGGGTGAAGGCCGGCGGCACGATCGATTCTCCGCTCACCGCGCCGCTCCGTCCGCAGCTGCCCAAGCTCAAGCCCGGGCAGACCTATCTGCTCGAGGCGGTCGTCCGCACCGTGAAGCTCGGCCATCCGCTCACACAGGGCACGGTCGATTCCAACGAGCTCTGGGCCGAGACCAAGGTCACCGATTCCGAAGGCGAGGTGATCGGCCACAGCGGCGCGCTCGGGCCGCACAAGGAGGTCGACCCCTGGTCGCATTTCCTCAACGTCTACATGCTGGACAAGGACGGGAACCGCATCGACCGCCGCAACCCGCAGGACATCTTCACCCCGCTCTACAACAACCAGATCCCGCCCGGCGCGGCCCATGTCCTCCACTACAAGCTCGCCGTCCCGGCCGACCAGCGCGCGCCGGTGACGGTCGAGGTCAAGGTCCACTACCGGAAGTTCGACACGATCTTCCTGAACTACGTCCAAGGGAAGGGCTACACCAACGGCCAGCCGTTCCAGCTCACCAACGACCTGCCGATCACCACGTTGGCGAGCGACCGCCTGACCTTCGAGGTCGAGGGCGGCCCGACCTTGGCCGCGTCGGCCGTCACCAACGCACCTTCGGCCATCCCCCCGTGGCAGCGCTGGAACGACTACGGCATCGGCCTGTTCCTCAAGGGCGACAAGGGCAGCGAGAAGGGCGAGCTCATCCAGGCCGCCGATGCCTTCGACCACGTCGAGAAGCTCGGCCGCGCGGACGGCCCGCTCAACCTCGCGCGCGTCTACTTCAAGGAAGGCCGACTCGGCGACGCCGTCGGAGCGCTCCAACGCGCGAACGACACCAACCGCTTCAGCCCGCCCGGGAACCGCTGGACCATCGCGTGGCTGAACGGTCTCGTGGACAAACAGAACGGCTACCTGGACAAGGCGATCACCGCCTTCACCAGCATCCTCGAGGACCGCTATCCCGAGCTCGATAAACGCGGGTTCGATTTCAGCCGCGACTACGAGGTCATCAACGAGCTCGGCCAGACGCTCTACGAGCGCGCCAAGGCCGAGCGAGCCGATCCGGAGAAGCAGAAGGCCTTCCTGCGCGCCGCCGTGAAACGCTTCGAGGACACCCTCGCGATCGATTCCGAGAACGTCGCCGCCCACCACAACCTGGCGCAGCT
Organism: Verrucomicrobiota bacterium; assembly: GCA_031384285.1. GTDB lineage: Bacteria > Verrucomicrobiota > Verrucomicrobiia > Limisphaerales > UBA9464 > CAIVQB01. The sequence goes on along the minus strand of JANNAJ010000079.1, from coordinate 1,688 downwards.
CCACACCCAGCTCGGCGACGACGCGAAGGCCGCCGCGCACCGCGCCCTGCATGAACGGTACCGTCCCGACGACAACGCCCGCGACCGCGCCGTCGCCGCGGCGCGCCTCCGCGACCCGGCCGCCGACCACGCGGCCCAGGCCATCGTCATCTACGACCTCCAGCGCCGGATGCGCGGCATGGAGGCGGCGAAGACCCCGGCCCGCGCGATGGCCCCCTTGCCGAAGCCGGCCGGCGCCGGCCACGCCGGATCCCCCTGAAGCGCCACGGTCCCCTGCCCCGGCCCACGTTCTTGTCCGATATTTTCCATGCTCAGGCTCCTGGTCCTCATCCGATGAACAACCCCACCCACCCCCCGGGCGACGATGATGAAGAGTTGGCACCGCTCGACGACGCCGCGGTCGGCCGAGGCCTGCGCAACTCCGTCATCGCCGGCGTGGTGCTCGCCGTGCTCGGCGGCGGCACCTTCTTCTTGCTGCGCAGCAAACCGGCCCCGGCCAAGGCCCAGGTCACCCGGCTCGCGGCTCCCGTGGCCGCCGACCGTCCCATGGCGAAGGTCCCGGACGCGCGGTTCACCGACATCACAGCGTCCGCCGGGATCACCTTCCGCCATGAGAACGGCGCTTATGGCCTGAAACTGCTGCCCGAGACGATGGGCGGCGGGGTCGCGTTCCTCGATTTCGATGGCGACGGCGCGCCCGATCTGCTCTTTGTCAACTCCACCCAGTGGCCGGGCAAGCTCGCGCCCGGGGCCCAGCCGGCGACCGCCGTGCTCTACAAGAACGACGGCCGCGGCAAGTTCACGGATGTCACCGCCGGCTCCGGCCTCGACGTGCCGCTCTACGGCATGGGCGTGGCCACGGGCGACTACGACAACGACGGAAGGCCCGATGTGCTCATCACCACGGTCGGCGGTGCGCGGCTCTTCCACAACGACGGCGGAGGGAAGTTCACAGATGTCACCGCGGCGGCCGGCGTCGGCGGCGACCCGAAGGACTGGAGCACCGCCGCCGTGTTCTTGGACATGGACAACGACGGCGACCTCGACCTCTACGTCGCCAGCTACGTCCGCTGGTCGCCCGAGATCGACGCGCAGGTCGGATACAAGATCGATGGCACGCACCGCGCCTACGGCCCGCCGATGAATTTCCAGGGCGCGTTCCCCCATCTCTACCGCAACGACGGCGGAGGGAAGTTCACCGACGTCTCTGCAGCCGCCGGCGTGCAGGTGAAGAACCCCAGCACCGGCGTGCCCATCGCCAAGACGCTCGGCGTCGCGGTCATCGACGTGGACGGCGACGGCTGGCTGGACCTCGCGGTGGCGAACGACACGGTGCAGAACCTGATGTTCCGCAACCGGCGCGACGGGACCTTCGAGGAGATCGGCGCGTTGAGCGGTTTCGCCTTCGACAACTACGGCAACACCCGCGGCGCCATGGGCATCGACGCCTGCCGGTTCACCAAGGACGGCAAGATCGGCTTCGCCATCGGCAACTTCGCCAACGAGATGACCGCGCTCTGCGTCGCCCAGCCGTCGCCCGCCGGTGGCGGGTCCGGGCACCCGCTCTTCTCGGACGAGAGCCTGAGCTGGGGCATCGGCGGACCCAGCCGCGACCCGCTCAAGTTCGGCATCTTCTTCTTCGACTACGACCTGGACGGCCGCGCCGACCTGCTGAGCATCAACGGGCA
>JANNAJ010000419.1:0-2469 GCA_031384285.1 Verrucomicrobiota bacterium | reverse complement strand
ACGCCGGTCACCGCGGCCGCGGGGACGTTGAACACCAGGCTGACATTGCCGACCGTGGCGTCGGGCACGGCCGCGCTGACCGCTTCGCCGGTGTCGCCGAAATCGCCGTCGTTGTTCCAGTCGATGAACCCGTAGAGCGTGGCGGCTCCGAGGCCGCCTGAGGGATTGTTCACGCTCACGGTGACGGTCGCCGATTGGCCCGCGGTGAAGGTAGGGAAGCTCGCGACGCCGTCCTCGTCATCGGCGGCGCCTGAATTCGTGGTGTCGTCCGAGGTCGCGGCCGTGTTCTGGAGCAGACCGGTATCGGCATCCGGCGCCGTCGCGCCGAGATGCAATCCCGCCACGATGGTGTGGCGCGCGCCGTTGTCGCTCGCGAGCGTCCGGTAGTTGCCGGCACCGGTGCCGTTGCCGGTGTCGGGGAGATCGCCGAAGTCCTGCCCCGCCTGCACCTGGACGAGGTAGTCCTCGACCTCGCCGTTGCTGGCCAATCCTTGGGAACCGGCATCCCCGACCGTCAACGTGTCGGTGGTGATGCGGAAGCGGGCGCCGAGGTTGACCCCGGTCACCGCGGTCGCGGGCACGCTGAACACCAAGCTGACGTTGCCGACGGTGTTGTCGGCCACGGCCGCGCTGACCGCTTCGCCGGTGTCGCCGAAATCGCCGTCGTTGTTCCAATCGATGAACCCGTACAGCGTGGCGGCTCCGATGCCGCCCGAGGGGTTGTTGACGCTCACGGTGACGGTCGCTGATCGGCCCGCGACGAAGGTCGGGAAGCTGGCGATGCCGTCCTCGTCGTCGGTGGCGCCGGAATTCGTGGTGTCGTCCGAGGTCGCGGCCGTGTTCTGGAGCAGGCCCGTGTCGGCATCCGGCGCCGTCGTGCCGAGATGCAATCCGGCCACGATGGTATGGCGCGCGCCGTTGTCGCTGGCGAGCGTCCGGTAGTTGCCGGCGCCGGTGCCGGTGCCGGTGTCGGGCAGATCGCCGAGGTCCTGCGCCAGCGCGCAATCATTGGCCGGCCCGCAAACCGTCGTGGTCACGATCGAAGTCCCCGGCTTCGCGGCGAAGGTGATCCCGCCTCTCGCGTAGTTGCCGTTGACCGTGAAATAGTAGTAGCGGGTCGTGTTGTTGTTCAGCATCAAATCAAACTTCAGACCCTTCACCCCACTGATGGGATCAGTCTCAGGCGCGGCCGGGAAACTGCCCGGCTGGGGAGCTCCGCCTCCCGAAGTCAGCGTGTTTTGATCGCTGCCGTTCCAAGTGCCTGCACCCTCGATTCGGATCGTCGGACACAGCATCTGGAACACGGTGTGACTGAACGCATTTCCGGATGAGGCTCCCGTGACCGAGTAATACCAAGTGGACCGGCCCGCCGAAGGATAGTCATAACGGGCATTGATCAGGTTGACGCTGCCCCCGGCACCGATGGTGACCGGCCCATCCGAGCACTGCCCCATGACTTGGCTCAAGCCCGCGCCCAGCAAGAAACACAATGTCAGCACACCTGCGATGAACCGGTGGCGGCTCGCTCGCCGCGGTTGCCGGGGCGTGGCGGCTCGCAGGTCGGGGTTCCGGCCCGATCGTTCGGGATTCAATCTCTTCACTCCCCAAGATATAGCCCCAGAACGCAACCCTCATGCAACCCACCAACAATCTAGGATAACGCCACCACAGTAGCAGGCCGCTCCCTAAGAACCCATCTGGTTAGAATAGAGCTATATCTTTGGGGGGCTAGGGGGGCCAAGCTTGGTGGTATGCCTCTGAATTGAGCGATGAGCAATGGCTGTTGATCAAAGCGTTGGTGGCGCGGCCTGATCCGCGCGGGGCGAAGGACCGGCACGCGCAGCGGATATCCTGCGGAGGATGGGTGAAGAGAGAAATTTGGGCAGGATCCGCGGAGCGCACGGGTGGTGGGCTTTGGATGCCGACAGGACGGAAGGGATATCCCAGTGTCGCGAGCGACGAGGAGTTTGCCGTGATCGGCCGTCAGGGAGCGTTGATCGCGCCGACGTGGGATGGATCCACCCAGCGGCAGACGGATTCGGACGACGGTTCTTACGGCGTGCTGCCGTGCGTCCCGCCGGCAGACGGCTCGGACGGCGTGCGCGCGGAAAGGTCCAACGGGGCGGGATTCGACGAGCCTCTGCCGGCAAGATGCCGGCAGCACGTTCCGCCGATCCATATCGACTCTTGGTGGATACCGGCGGAACTCGGCTTCACGTCGTGGGCGGCTTGCCCGGCAAGCCGAGCGGGTTGCGGGGGCACTCCGCCAACGGCCCGAACAGAGATCACCCCGACTGGGTACGAGGCGGGTGCCGTGATCGGCCGTCAGGGAGCGTTGATCGCGCCGACTTGGGATGGATCCACCCAGCGGCAGACGGACTCGGACGACGGTTCCTACGGCGTGCTGCCGTGCGTCTCGCCGGCAGACGGCTCGGACGGCGTGCGCGCGGAAAGGTCCAACGGGGCGGG
>JANNAJ010000772.1:0-1735 GCA_031384285.1 Verrucomicrobiota bacterium | reverse complement strand
ACAACAGGTCTCGGGGTTCGTTGGGAGCGGAGTTTCCGCTCCCAAATGACAATTCCTACTGCATGGATTCGGTTAAGGGTTGGCAGCCACGGCGGGGGCGGTGACGGGTGTTGCATCCGCCGTCTTGGGTGGGGTCTTGATGTCCGTGCCGAGGCGTTGCAGGTAGGCGATGAGGCCGATGATCTCGGAATCCGCCGGGGCATTGGTGACCGAGCCGAGCTTCAGATTGGCGACGATCTTCTTCGCCTGCGCCGCGAGATCTTTCTGGGCCGGACCGTTTTCAACCCCCGGGGGATACGGCACGCCGATCTTGCGGAGCGCCGAGAGGCGGGACGGCAGGGCATTGGTGGCCAAGGTTTGGGTCAGCAACCAAGGATAGGGCGGCATGATGGAGCCGGGTGAAGTGGAGCGCGGGTTCTCCATGTGGTTGTAGTGCCACGCGTCGGGATACTTGCCGCCCTCGCGGTGGAGGTCGGGTCCCGTGCGCTTGGATCCCCAGAGGAACGGGTGGTCGAACACGAACTCGCCGGCCTTGGAGTACTCGCCGTAGCGCTCGGTCTCGCTGCGGAAAGGCCGGATCATCTGCGAATGGCAGCCCACGCAGCCCTCGCGGATGTAGATGTCGCGGCCGAGCACCTCGAGCGGCGTGTAGGGCTTGACGCTGGAGAGGGTCGGGACGTTGTGCTTGATGAGGAACATCGGGATGATCTCGACCAGGCCGCCGATGGCGACGGCGACGGTCGCGAGCACGGTGAGGAGCACGGGCTTCGATTCGAGCCAGCGGTGGCCCTTCTCCGCCGGGGCCCCCGGGTCGTCGGAGAGCGAGGCGGCCTGGGCCTCGGTGTCCGGTTCGAACACGCCGCTCTTCGCCGTCTTGTAGAGGTTGTAGGCGCCGATGGCCGTGCCGAGGATGTAGAGCGAGCCGCCGATGGCGCGCAGGCGGTACATCGGGACGATCTGCAGCACCGTCTCGAGGAAGTTCGGGTACTGGAGGAAGCCGTCCTTGGTGAACTGCTTCCACATCAGGCCCTGCGTCACGCCGGCCCAATACATCGGGATGGCGTAGAACATGATCCCCAGCAACCCGAGCCAGAAGTGCCAGTTGGCGAGCTTCACCGAGTAGAGCGACGTGCGGTAGAGGCGCGGGAAGAGGTAGTACAGCATCGAGAACGTCAGGAAGCCGTTCCAGCCGAGCGCGCCGGTGTGGACGTGGGCGATGGTCCAGTCGGTGTAGTGCGAGAGCGAGTTCACCGACTTGATCGACAGCATCGGGCCTTCGAGCGTCGCCATGCCGTAGGCGGTGACGGCAACGACCATGAACTTGAGCATCGGGTCCTGGCGGACCTTGTCCCAGGCGCCGCGGAGGGTGAGCAGGCCGTTCAGCATGCCGCCCCAGGACGGCGCGACGAGCATCACGCTGAACACCATGCCCAGCGACTGCGCCCAGTCGGGCAGCGCGGTGTAGAGCAGATGGTGCGGCCCGGCCCAGATGTAGAGGAAGATGAGCGCCCAGAAGTGGATGATAGAGAGCCGGTAGCTGAACACCGGGCGGTTGGCGGCCTTGGGCAGGAAGTAGTACATCAGGCCCAGGTAGGGCGTGGTGAGGAAGAACGCGACGGCGTTGTGCCCGTACCACCACTGCGTGAGCGCGTCTTGCACGCCCCCGAAGAGCGAGTAGCTCTTGGTGAGAGACAGCGGGACCGCGAGGTTGTTGACGATGTAGAGCATCGCCACC
>JANNAJ010000771.1:0-6747 GCA_031384285.1 Verrucomicrobiota bacterium | reverse complement strand
GTCCCAAGGTGCCGGCGTTCCGCGACCGTCTCGACGGGACACGGTTGGAGGTCGCCATCGGGCTCGAATCGGCTGACTCGTCCACCTTGGACCGGCTGAACAAGCGGATGACGCGCGACGATTTCGCCAGGGCCGCCGGTTACCTGCGCGAGAACGGCATCGGCGTCCGCGTCTTCCTGTTGGTCAAACCACCGTTCGTCGACGATGCGGCGGCGCTGGACCAGGCCTCCCGTTCGGTGGAGTTCGCCTTTGCCAGCGGCGCCGATGTGGTGTCGCTCATCCCGACGCGACCGGGCAACGGCGCGCTCGACAGGTTGGCGAGCGCCGGACTGTTCACGCCGCCCACGCTCACGTTGTTCGAGGACGCCGTGGACGCCGCATTCACCTTCCGACCTCCCGGCGGCCGGGTCTTCGCGGATCTCTGGGACCTGATGCGGTTCTGCGATGATCCGGCGTCGTTCGAAGCGCGTGAAGCACGCATGGCCGCGATGAACCTCGGTCAAAAGGTCCTTCCGCGCATCGGTGCCGCGTCGTCGTCGTCGGATCCGGCCTCCTGGCATTCGCCGCTTGGCGCAGGCAGAGGCACTTAGGCAACGAGGCCCGGGGGGTGATGTGTTGGCAGGGCCAAGGGCCGTTGTCGCGGACGGGTTGCTCGCAGCGCGAGCATCGCCACCTTGGGGACGGAATGCTCGCAGCGCGAGCATCGCCACCTTCGGACCGCCCGCTCGACGCGGGCTGTTTTGTCGCGGCGCGACAAAACCCACCGCGTTGGAAACCCGCGGTAGAACGGCTCGCGCTGCGAGCCGTGGTCTGGACGATAGTCGTCGCGGTCCAAGGGGCCGGTGCACTGGACCCGATCCAGGGAACGGTCCCCGCTTGAAACCGGCGCGGTCCGGCGGCAGCTTTTTCGCCATGCCCTTCGTCGCGAGTTCCAAGACCCGGCCCGAGTATGATGTCATCATCGTCGGTTCCGGCGCCGGCGGCGGGACGAGCGCCTATGTGCTCGCGCTCTCCGGCGTGAAGGTGCTGATGCTCGAGGCCGGGCGGAACTACGACCCGGTGAAGGAGACGCCGATGTTCCAGACGCCCGCGCAGGCGCCGCTGCGGGCGGCGCCGACGCCGGACAAGCACTTCGGTTTCCACGACGCGACCGTCGACGGCGGCTGGACGAGTCCTGGCGAGCCGTACATGACCCGCCGCAGCGACAAACCGGCGGACACCTTCCACGAGGCGAAGGACCACGTGGCCTTCGGCACCAAGCAGGAGTGGATCTGGTGGCGCACGCGGATGCTCGGCGGGCGCACCAACCACTGGGGCCGCATCTCGTTGAGGATGGGGCCGTACGATTTCAAACCGAGGTCCCGCGACGGACTCGGGCTCGATTGGCCCTTCACCTACGAGGAGCTCGCGCCCTATTACGACAAGGTGGAATCGCTCGTCGGCGTCTGGGGCACCAACGAAGGACTGGAGAACACTCCGGATTCGCCGAACAACACGTTGCTTCCGGCGCCGCGGCCGCGCGTGCCGGAGATGTATCTGAAGAAGCACGCGGCCAAGCTCGGCGTCCCGGTCATCCCGTCCCGCATGGCCATCATGTCGCGGAAGATGAACGGCGCGCGCATCGCCAAGACCCTCCATCCCGGCGATGCGAACGCGCAGAAGCTGAGCGCGGACGGCATCAACGCGCGGCAGGCGTGCTTCTGGGCCACGCCGTGCGGGCGCGGTTGCAACATCAAGGCGAACTACCAGTCGACCACGGTGAACCTCCCTCCCGCGCTCGCCAGCGGGAACCTCGACATCGTCACCGACGCGATGGTGCGCGAGGTCAGCGTCGGCGCCGACGGCAAGGCCACGGGCGTGTACTACGTGGACAAGAAGACCCGGCAGGACGTCCACGTGAAGGGACGCATCGTCATCCTGGCCGCCAGCGGCTGCGAATCCGCGCGCATCCTGCTCAACTCGAGATCGGCGAGGTTCCCGGACGGCTTGGCGAACTCCTCCGGGAAGGTCGGCCGATATCTCATGGACACAGTGGGCGCCGGGTTGACCGGCCAGATCCCCGCGTTGGAGAACCTGCCCGTCTTCAACGACGAAGGCGCGGGCGGTGCGATGCACAGCTACGTGCCGTGGTGGCTCTACAAAGAACAGCTCGCCGGCAAGCTCGGGTTCGCGCGGGGGTATCACATCGAGATCAGCACCGGCCGCCAGATGCCCGGTGCGGGCAACCTAGGATTCTTGGACAGCGTCACGCAGGGCGCCTACGGCAAGCGCTACAAAGAAGAGGCGCGCCGTTACTACGGGTCCACGATCCACCTCGCCGGCCGGGGCGAGATGATCCCGAACGACGACAGCTTCTGCGAGATCGATCCGGACCGGAAGGATGCCTGGGGCATCCCGGTGCTCCGGTTCAAGTTCAAGTGGAGCGACCACGAGACCAAGCAGGCCGCCCACATGCACGCGACCTTCAAGTCGATGATCGAGGGCATGGGCGGCCGGGTGCTCGGCACGCCGCAGACCGACGGGAACAAGGCGATCTACCCGGGAGGCGGCATCATCCACGAGGTCGGCACGACCTGCATGGGCGCGGATCCCAAGGCGACGGTCCTGGACCCGTTCTGCCAGGCGTGGGACGTGAAGAACCTCTTCGTCGCGGACGGCGGACCGTTCGTGAGCAACGCGGACAAGAACCCCACGCTCTCGATCATGGCCCTCGCGTGGCGCACCTGCGACCACGTCATGGCCGAGATGAAGAAAGGGAACATCTGAACCTCCCACCGACGATGGACACCACCGAGTTCCCCCGCATCTCCCGTCGCGAAGCCATCCAGTGGGTGATCGCCGCCGGCGCCTCGGCCGCGTTGATGCCCTCGCAGGCCTTCGCCGCGGACGCGTCCGCCGCTGCCCCGAACGGCAAACCGTACGGCACCGATCCGCTGCTCAACCACACCTACCATCCCGGCGAGCTCTGGCCGCTGACGTTGGGGCCGGACCAGCGGGGCACGGTCGTCGCGCTATGCGACCTCATCATCCCGGCGGACGACCGTTCTCCATCGGCCAGCGCGGTGGGCGTGCCCGATTTCATCGACGAATGGATCAGCGCGCCGTATGCGCAGCAAACGGCCGACCGCGCCGTGGTGCTGGACGGCTTGAAGTGGATCGACGCGGAGAGCGGGCGCCGTTTCGGCAGACCGTTCGCCGGGCTGGACGCGACGCAGCAGACGAGTATCGCCGACGACATCGCGTGGCTCCCCAAGGCCAAGGCGGAGCACCGGTCCGCGGCGACGTTCTTCGCGCTCTTCCGCAACCTGGTGACGACCGGTTTCTACACGACGCCGGCCGGCATGAAGGACATCGGATTCATCGGCAACGTGGCGCTCGCCAAGTTCCCCGATCCGCCCAAGGAAGCGCTCGCCAAGCTCGGGTTGGCCTGATCGCCGCGGCATCCGGGTGCGCTACCGGAGGGTCGTGCCCGGTCGTGCGTGCGCGTGGCCGCGCGGTCCTTTGGCGGTGTCGCGATATCGCCTGAAACTTTTCCGCGACCCTTCGTGTTCAGTCCTACGTAATTGAAAACGGACATGACCACGACCCACGCTTCGACGGACCTCCTCGGCCAGATCACCGCCCCGTTCTTGGCCTCGCGCAAGCCGGCCGCCTCTTGGGACACCGGACGGCGCTCCACCCCGACGAGCGACGAGCCGGCCCTCTGGCGGACCACCACATCGTCGGTCCGCGACGCGCTCATGGAACGGTCCTTGTTCCTCCTCGTCGCCGGGCTGTCCTTGGGGAGCATCGGGTGGTTGCTCTTCGTCACCGGCCGGTTCGCCGCCGGTCTTTGAGGCCGGTCCCGTTGCTCCGGGACGATGGCCACCGGGACGGCACGGGATCAGGTCGCCGATCCGGCCGGACGCCCTCGGAGTTGCAGCCAGACGTTGGCGGCGAGGATCAGCCCGCCGCCGGCCGCGAGATTCCAGGTCAGCTGCTCGTCCGGATACGGCACGCCGGCCCAGCGCGAGATGAGCCCGGGAAGGAACAAGCTGACCCCGCTCGTGAACACCGGCTCGGTGCAGTAGAGCAGCCCTGCCTCGGTCGCCGGGACCTCGGGTTGCCAGCGGTTGGCCAGCAAGAACGAGATGAGCGTGCAGACCACGACGAGCAGGGCGATCAGCGCCGCCGCGGCGGGGGAAGCGTACGCGGTGAGCAGGTCGGAAGGCCGGGCCGCGGTCGCGAACGCCAGAGGAAGGCAGGTCGCCACCATCGCGGCGAACATCACGAGGCTGAAGCGCTTCACGTCGTTCCCGGCGAACTCCGGCCGTTCAAGCCAGAGGATCTGTCCGGCGAAGAGCACCGAGCCCGCGAGGTTCTCCCATTCGCCGCGGCCGAGATGGAACGACTTCAGGTCCACGCCGGCCAACACCGCGGCGCCGGCCAGGACGAGCGACGAGCCGACCCAGACCGTCAAGGACGGCATCTCGCGCTTGCGGAGCGCGAACCACAGCGGGATCCAGAGGCAGTAGCCTTGCGTCAGGAACGCAGCGGTCGAGGCGTGCGTGTAGGCGAGGCCGTCCATCTGCAGCACCAGCCCGAGGCCGCCGAAGAACCCGAGTCCGGCGCCCTGCTGGATCTCGCGCCGGGTGATCCCCGCGAGCGAGCGTCCGCACATCACCGCCACCACGGCGGCCGCGACCGCGAAGCGCACCACGACGCACAGCGCGGCGAAGAACACGCTGCCGTTCCCCGGCGCACCGCGCTCGCCCACCATCGCGAGCGCCTTCATCGCCGGGAAGCTGAACGCCCAGCAGGCGCAGCAGAAGACGAGGATCTTCGCGGCCGTCGCGCGGCGTGGATACGGCGGGTTCATCGGGGGGAAAAAAGACCGCCGCCGGGACTCGGCGGCGGTCGGGCGAGGATCTTGGCGGCCGGGCCGTCCCGGACCGTCCGGTCACGGATTGATCTTCGAGGGGAACCGGCGTGCCAGCCAGCGGACATCGTTGGGCGCCCTCGTGTCGTTCGGCGAGGCGCTGAACTTGTTCTGGTCCATGCTCGCCGAGTACTTGATCATCACCGCGTCGTTCCACTTCCGCGCCTCGGCATGGCCGTCGGCGAAGTTGAACGTGCTCGCGTTGCCGTGGAACACGGCGGTGGAATCGACCAAGCTCGCGCCCTTGAAATCTTGGGCGACGTTGCCCTGGTTCATGATCCACGACCCGATGTTCTCGCCGCGCGGATCGTTCTCCTCGACCCAGATGAAGCGTTCGCTCGGGTTCAGGATGGCCGCTTGGCGATAGAGCTCGGGGGTCTCGCCGTTCAGCGTGCCCACGCCGGAGAGGCTGACATAGGTGTAGCCTTTGCCGACCTTCAGTTTGATCCGCGTGTCGCCGGGGCAATGGATGATCCCGGGGCTGGACGCGTACTTGAACAAGGCGCCTTGGCGATAGCCTTCTTCGATGGTCATCTGCACCCGCATCTCCGCCGAGGTTCCGGCCGGGATCACGGCCTTAACCGGCGCGTTCTCGTAGCGCCAAGGGATGTCGCCGGTGCTGTTCTTGTTCTGCAGGAAATTGACGAGCCGTTCGCCGTTGTCGCTGGAGTACATGTTCCAGCCGAGGATCATCTGCTTCTGGTTGCTGATGCAGGCGGCTCCGGTCGCCTTCAGCTTCGCCCTGCCCAGCGCGGGCAGGAGCATGCCGGCCAGGATCGCGATGATGGCGATGACCACCAAGAGCTCGATCAGGGTGAACCCGGACCGGGCGGCCGGACGCGTGTGGCGGGATGTCTTCATGGTTTTACGTGTCGTGTGGACATCCCGGTTGTCGGCGGAAGGGCAGGGGGAGTCAAACCCGGAGTCCGCCGCCCGGGGAAGAAAGTTGGAAATCGCCGCTCGCCGCGCGGGGTCCGGGAGCGCAGTGTGCGAGGAGCCTAAGATGCAAAAGCCCAATTATCAGTTCGAGAAACGCCGCAAGGAGTTGGACAAGAAAGCCAAGAAGGCCGAGAAGCTCCGCCGGAAGAACGACGCCCCGGCGACGCCCGGGACCGATGCCGCCGAAGGTACCGCCGAAGGTGCCGCGCCGGCGCCTTCGACCACGGAACCCGTCTGATCGCGCCGGTGACGGAGCGGTGTGCTGCTTCCGCTCCTTCCGCTTGGCCCGAGCCGTCGACCGGTCCTTTCCAGCAAAGGCCGGTCCTTCTCGCTTGTCCTGAGCCCATGGCGACTTTCTTCGACACCCACGCGCACCTCGATTTCCCTGATTTCGAGGCCGATCTGCCGGAGATCGTGGCGCGCGCCCGTGCCGCCGGGATCGATCGTATCGTATCCATCGGCACCGACCTGGAGAGCAGCGCCCTAGCGGTCGCGCTCGCGGAACGCTTCCCCGAGGTCCATGCGGCGGTCGGCTGGCATCCGGGCCACGCGGAGGATGCTCCCGACGACTTCCGGGCCGAGCTGCGCGCCCTCGCCGCGCACCCGAAGGTCGTGGCCATCGGTGAATGCGGCTTCGACTACTATCGCCTTCCGAGCGCCAACGGCGGGACGCCCGACGCCGATGCCCGCATCAAGGCCAAGCAGGCGGTCGTGTTCCGCCAGCAGCTCGAGGTGGCTGCCGAGGTCGGTCTCAACGTCGTGGTCCACACGCGCGGCGGCTCGTTCGGCGACACCATCGCGGCGATGGAGCCGTTCGCGTCGCAGGTCCGGGGCGTGTTCCACTGCTTCATCGGCACGCCGGACGAGATGCGGAGCGTGGTCGCGATGGG
>JANNAJ010000416.1:0-2060 GCA_031384285.1 Verrucomicrobiota bacterium | reverse complement strand
TCGCCGGTCAGCGACATCCCGCAGCCGACGCAAGCGGCCTTCAGTCCGGTCGCGAAGAGCACCTGCAGTTCCTGTCCGCCGAGGCCGGCCTCGCCCAAGGCCGTGGCGACGGCGCCATGGCAGGCCGGCAACCGGTCGAGGCCGACGCGCAGTTCGGCGGGAGCTGGGGCCGGTGCAGCCACCGGCGCGGGCGAGGTCTCGGACATCGGGTTGGAGTCTTGGCGGCGCAGCGCGCCGGTGTCAGGCGGCTTATTCCGGCTTGTACCACATCCATTCGGCCGTGGGCTCGTAGGGATGGTACGGGTCGACGGTGAGCGCCTGGGTGAAGTTCTGCTGCTTGACGTGGCCGTCGGTGAAGAGCGTCGGGGAGATGAACCGGCCGGGCGCCTTGCGAGGGTCGACGAACTCGACCGGACCGGCCGGATGGAAATGCCACTGGTACCAGTACGGGCTGTCGCCGGCGTAGATCCGGGCGGGCGGTTCGTGCATCAGGATGAACCGCGACGGGTCCGGCACCCAACCTTCGGGCTTGCCGGCGATGGATTCGAAGGTGCCCTTGGGCCGGCCGAGATAGCTGCCGCCGCTGAGCAGGGTGAGCTTGCCGCCGTTGTACTGGTAGCTGTTGCCGACGGACCGGTAGTTCGACGGCGCGAAGCCGTGGCCCGGTTGCCCGCGGTCGGCCGGGCACCGGAAGACGGCGGAGGGCTTCACGTAATCCCAAAGCGGCCGCGCCCGGGCGCTGGCGTAGGTGTCGCCGAACCCCGGTGCCGGATCGCGGCCGCCCAAGGTCTGGGTGACCAGCTTCGACACCCCGGTGGAGGCGCCCGAGACCGGGTCGACATCGACGACGGACGCGAGCGGATACCGGCCGCCGTGGTCGTCGGCGTAGAGCTGGACCGCCAGACCGAGCTGGCGGAGGTTGCTGATGCACAGGATGACGTTCGCGCGCTGCTTCGCCCCGCTGAGGGAGGGCAGGAGCATGCTCGCCAAGATGCCGATGATCGCGATGACCACGAGCAGCTCGATCAGGGTGAAGCCGCGCGGCCGGCGCCAACCGGGGCCTTGGCATCGTGTATCCATGGCTCGACAAGATCTGATCGTCGCAACCAAGCCTGAATGTTTACGTGTGTAAAGCGATATCTCGGACGCTCCGGCAGGGCGGTGCCGGCCGAGTTTCGCCTTCCTTCCCCGCGGTCCTGCCTTAGCGTCCTGCGCCCAACGCATGGCTCTGCAGCTCTTCAACACGCTCACCCGCCGGGTGGAAGAATTCCGCCCGTTCGACGAGGCCGGCCGGACCGTCGGCATGTACTGCTGCGGGCCGACCGTCTACGACTACGGGCACATCGGGAACTTCCGGACCTTCGTCTTCGCCGACCTGGTGCGGCGCTATCTGGCGTTCCGCGGCTTCAAGGTCCGGCACGTGATGAACATCACGGACGTGGAGGACAAGATCATCCGTCGCGTGCGCGAGACGGGGAAGACGTTGGAAGAATTCACCGGGGTCTACACCGACGCCTTCCTGCAGGACCTCAAGACGCTGAACTGCGTGGTGCCCGCGGCGGAGGACCTTCCCCGCGCGACCGGCCACATCCCGCAGATCATCGATCTCATCGGCAAGCTGGAGCGGCGCGGCATCGCCTATCGCGCGGCCGACGGCTCGGTCTATTTCAGCATCGAGAAGTACCGGGGCTGCGGCTGCCGCTACGGTCAGCTGGTGAAGCTCGACTTCGAGGCGATGCGGGTCGGCGAGCGCGTGGCGAGCGACGAGTACGACAAGGAATCCGTCGCCGATTTCGCGTTGTGGAAGGCGCGCGTGCCGGACGACGGAGCGGTCTTCTGGCCCAGCCCGTGGGGCGAGGGGCGTCCTGGCTGGCACATCGAATGTTCCGCGATGAGCATGGCCTTGCTCGGACCGAGCTTCGACCTGCATCTCGGCGGCGAGGACCTCGCGTTCCCGCACCACGAGGACGAGATCGCCCAGAGCGAGGGTGCCGCCGTGCAGCCGCCGGGCAGGCCGTTCGTGAAGCACTGGCTCCACGGCGCGCACCTGCTCGTCGAGG
>JANNAJ010000762.1:0-2561 GCA_031384285.1 Verrucomicrobiota bacterium | reverse complement strand
AAAGGCGACCCCGAATGGGAGCACCGCCGGAAACGTGGGAAGGCACTCACCTACGGATCCCTGACGTTGGTCCTCGTGCTTGGCATCATCTGGATCGTACCGCACTTGCGCGCGGCCACCCAGGCCACCCCGGCCCCGGTTTCGAAGGTTGTCCCGCGTCGCGGATCGCGGTTGCATACGCTGAAACCGTATGGATCCACGACGTCCCGCCCGCTTCCTCCCGGCCTTCGGGCTCGCCTTGGCCATCGCCTCCGCGTCCGGTCTGCTCCGCGCTTCGGCCGATCAGCTGATCGCCGATTTCGAGGGCAGCGACCATGGCGATTGGACCGCGACCGGCACTGCCTTCGGCGACGCACCGGCCAAAGGGATGCTTCCCGAACAGGCACCGGTGGGCGGGTACCGAGGCAACAGGTTCGTCAACTCCTTCCACGGTGGCGACAAGGCGACGGGCACGCTCACCTCGCCCGAGTTCGAGCTGTCGCTGCGGTATCTCAACTTCCTCGTCGGCGGCGGCGAAGAAGTCGGCGAGACCTGCGTGGACGTGCTGGTGGACGGCCAGGTCGTGCGGTCGGCGACGGGCCGCGAGGAGGAATCGCTGACGACCGCGACGTTCGACCTGGGCGAGTTCGCCGGGAAGAAGGCGCGCATCCGGATCGTGGACGCGGCGATGGGCGGCTGGGGCCACATCAACGCGGACCACTTCGTCCTGAGCGACACCGCGGCCATGCCTCCGTATGAGCAGGTCCCCGGGCCCGTCGACGACTACTCGGAGGCGCTGCGGCCCCAGTTCCATTTCACGGCGAAGAAGGGATGGCTCAACGACCCCAACGGGTTGGTCTTCTTCGGCGGCGAATACCATCTCTTCTTCCAGCACAACCCAAAGGGCCGCGAATGGGGCAACATGACCTGGGGCCACGCCGTCAGCGACGAGATGGTGCGCTGGACGCAGCTCGACCACGCCCTGCTGCCCGACAAGCTGGGCACGATGTTCAGCGGTTCGGCCGTCGTGGACCGCGAAAACACGGCCGGCTTCAAGACCGGCGCCGATCCGGCCTTGGTCGCCATCTACACGGCGGCGGGCGGGACGAGCGATGAGTCCAAGGGCCAACCGTTCACCCAATGCATCGCCTTCTCGAACGACAAGGGACGCACCTGGACCAAATACGCCGGCAATCCGGTGCTCAAGAACGTCGGCGAAGGCGACCGCGACCCGAAGGTGTTCTGGCACGCCCCGACGAAGCGGTGGGTCATGCCGCTGTATGTCGGCGAGAAGGACGCGGCCAAGCTCGGCAAGGACGGCAAACCGGCGATTCGGCACGTCTGCCACTTCTACACTTCACCGGACCTCAAGGCGTGGACGCTGGCGAGCAAGTTCCCGGAGGAGCTCTACGAATGCCCCGGCTTCGTGATGCTACCGCTGGACGGCGACGCTAAACAGCCGCGCTGGATCCTCTGGGGCGCGAACGGCGAGCACTGGATCGGTGTGTTCGACGGACGCGAGTTCAAGCCCTCGACCCCGAGATTGAAGGGCGACCTCGGGGCCAACGCCTACGCGGCGCAGGCCTACGACGACCTGCCGGACAAGCGCGTCGTCCTGCTGAACTGGATGAACGGAGGAAAGTATCCGCGGATGCCTTTCAACCAGCAGATGGGTTTCCCGGTCGAGCTGTCGCTCCAGTCCACGCCCGAAGGTCCTCGCTTGGTGAGATGGCCGGTCAAGGAGATCGGGCATCTGTTCAAGAGCGTCCTGCGCGACGACCTGAAGCGGCCGATGCCCGCGGGACGCCACGAGCTCAGGACCCCGTCGGACCTTCTCGACATCGAGCTCGAGTTCGTTCCGGGCGAGGCCAAGAGCGTCGCGCTGGAACTGCGCGGGGAGAAGCTCACGTGGGACGCAGCGGCGAACGAGTTGACCGCGTTCGGCCGCAGGATCCCGCTGGCGCCGGCGAAGAAGACGGTCGGCCGCCGGTCGGATTTCGCGAGACCGTGGGGCCCGGACTTCGACCTATGGGACGGAAGCGTCCGGCTTCGGGTCCTGCTCGACCGCACATCGGTCGAGATCTTCGGCAACGGCGGCATCGTCGCGGCATCATGCTGCTTCGTGCCGAAGGCCCCGCCTTCGGCCGCCTTGGTCGTGGAAGGCGGGGACCTTCCGAAGGCGCGCGTCACCGTCCGCGAACTCAAGACCTCGTGGCGACCCTGAGTCCTCCCCCGGTCGCGAAAGGCGCATCTGGACATCGGTGCCGATGCTCCGTCGGGCCCTCGCGACGATCGGCGACCTGAGAGCGGCCCCCGGGGTCCACGTAGCCAGATCTGGGGGGTATTCAGGCTAGTGCCTAGGCATGAGAGGCTAGCGTCCTGAGCTGGATTTCTGTGCAAATCTCTCCAGCGAGACCGCCATGACCGAGACCACCCACAAGACACCGCCGACGATGGAGTTCCGTGAGACCGCGAAACGCTTCACGTGGCTCTGCGTCATCTTGGCCGTGATCTCTCTCATCACGACGTTGGCCAACGAGGCTTTCGGCCCGTTCGGACCGCATCCCCAGATCGCCGCGGAA
>JANNAJ010000759.1:0-2954 GCA_031384285.1 Verrucomicrobiota bacterium | reverse complement strand
GTCCAACATGCCGAAGGGTTCGTCGAGGAGGAGCATCTTGGGCTTGAGGGCGAAGGCGCGGGCGATGCCGACGCGCTGGCGCATGCCCTGCGAGAGCTCGGCGGGGCGCTTGTGCATGGCGTTGGCGAGACCGACGACGCTGAGGTAGTACTCCGCGATCTGGTCGCGCTCGCGCTGGCTCGCGGTGAAGAAGACCTGCTCGATGCCGAGCATGACGTTCTCCTTCGCGGTCATCCACGGGAGGAGCGACGGGGATTGGAACACGATGCCGCGGTCGGGCCCGGGGCCGGCGATCTCCTTGCCGGCGATGATGATGACGCCGCTCGTGATCTCGCTGAGGCCGGCGAGCATCATGAGCTGCGTGGATTTGCCGCAGCCGGAATGGCCGATGACGGTGATGAACTCGCCCTTGGCGATCTTCAGGTTGAAATCCTTCACGATGACGGATTCGCCGCCGCCGGGTTTCGGGTAGGATTTGACCAACTGGAAGATCTCGACGTAGGCGCTCATGGCGTGGGTGTCTCGACGGTGACGGCGGCGATCTCGGAGCGGCGGATGGGGCCGGAGCCGCGGGGACGACGGACGCGCGTGCCGGAGATGTCCTCGGGCTCGATGTCGGGGAGCACGAGCTTCTTGAGCAGGCCGGCGGTGTCGCGCGGACGGGCCTTGAGCAGGTAGCCGACGATCTCGTTGCGGATCTGTTTGAACTCGTAGTCCTCGTTGAAGCTCCTGCGGTCGCGCGGTCGCTGGAGGGTGACGGGTATCGAAGGCCCCAGCGTGGCCCTGGGGCCGGCGGTGAGCGGGATGACCCGGTCGGCGAGATAGATCGCCTCGTCGGGGTCGTTGGTGATGAGGACGACGGTCTTCTTCTCCTCCTGGCAGATGCGGGAGATCTCATCCTGGAGCGTCCCGCGCGTGAGGGCGTCGAGCGCGCCGAGGGGTTCGTCGAGGAGGAGCACGCGGGGCGTCATCGCGAGCGTGCGTGCGAGCGAGACGCGTTGCCTCATCCCTCCGGAGAGCTCGCTGGGGAGCTTCTTCGACGCGGGCGTGAGGTTGACGGTCCCGATATATTTCTCGACGTGGGCGCGCCGGACGTCGGGCGTCCAGCCGGAGAAGACCTGGTCGACGGCGAGGGCGACGTTCTCGTGGACCGTGAGCCAAGGGAGGAGACTGTAGTTCTGGAACACGATGCCGCGGTCGGGGCCGGGACCGGACATCTTCTTCCCGTCGAAGAGGATCTCACCGGTGTCGGGCTCGGTGAGTCCGGCGAGGAGCGACATGAGCGTGGTCTTGCCGGCACCGGAGTAGCCGATGATGGCGACGAACTCGCCCTCCTCGATGGAGAGGTCGATGTCGTGCAGCACCTCGGAGCGCGACCACGACGGCCCGAAGCCTTTGGCGACGTTTTTTACTTCAAGAAAGGGCATGGGGAGGCGCGGTCCGGGATCCTGGGTCCTCGATCTTCCCGAGGACGGCGGGCGGGCGGTAGGTGCTGGCGGCGGAGACGAGACAAACGGCCACGGCGATGACAGGCGTGAGGACGGTCTTGACCACGACCATCCGCGTGACCGTGCCGTGGAGCCAATGGTCGCCTTGGTTGACACAGATCTGGAGGAAGCCGACCGGCAGCCCGATCATCAGGGCGCGCCGCCAGACGGCACGGGCGCCGAGCGCGACGGGCCAAGAACAGGACGACATGGCGACGGGTGGCTCCACGAGGTTCAGATGGATTTGAACCGCGCCTCGACCAGGCTCATCAGCCGGTCGAGGACGAAGCCGACGAGGCCGATGGTGATGATGCAGAGGATGATCTGCTCGTAGATCAGCGCGTTGTACTGCTGCCACAGAAAGCCGCCGATGCCGGGGCGGCCGGTGAGCATCTCGGCGGCGACGATCACGAGCCACGCGATGCCGAGGCTCAGGCGGAAGCCGGTGAACATATACGGCAGCGTCGCGGGGATGAGGACCTTGAAGAGCGTCTTCGTCCGCGAGAGTTTGAGGACCTTGGCGACGTTCAGGTAATCTTGGGGGATGGCACGGACGCCGACGGCGGTGTTGAGCACGGCGGGCCACATCGAGCAGATCGCGATGGTGAAGAGAGCCGCGGCATCGGACGCGCCGAAGATGATCTTCCCCTCGGAGTTGGTGAGCTTGAAAGAACTGAACAGGACCATGCCGAGCGGCAACCACGCGAGCGGCGAGACGGGGCGCAGGATCTGGATGATCGGGTCGAACATCTTGGTGAAGGATTTCGAGAGCCCGAGGAAGAACCCGATAGGTGTGCCGACGACCAACGCGATGAGGTAGCCTTCGGCGACCAGCTTCAGCGAGAGCCATGTGAAGGCCAGGATGCCTTGGTCCATCTCTCCGCGTTTGGCGAAGGGATCGACGACGTAGGCGCGCGATTCGGTCCACGTCTTGCCGGGCGTGGGGAGGTCGCGCGACCAGGTCTTGCTGGAGAGGAACCAGAGGATGAAGACGATGCCGATGCCCACGAGCGGGAGCAGCAGGCCGTCGATGCGTTTGAGGCGTTCTTTCATGGTGTCGGCGGCTCGGGGCGGTTCAGAAACGGGCGGTGCGGACGGCGTGGGCGCTTGCGAAGCGTTCCGGCTCGGCGGGGTCGAAGGTGGTCCCGTCGAAGAACGTCTCGGGCGCCAGTTCGACGGGACCGGGCGCGGCGCCGGCCATCACGAGGGCGTCCCGGTAGAACTCAGGACGGAGCACGCGCGCAGTGATCCCCGCGTAATCGGGCACGCCGAGGGTCATGGCCCAGCGCCTCATCTGGCTGAGCCACCATGCGGCGTGCCGCGGTTGGGGGTGGTTGGCGTCGCGGCGGCTGAAGGCGACGGCGCGGGGATCGGCGGTGACGGAGCGGCCGTCGCCCAAATCATAGGTGCCGGCGAGACGCGGGAGGATCTGCTCGACGGGGCAGCCGACGTAGGCGGGGGCGCTGA